>CAISPD010000173.1 GCA_903887275.1 uncultured Mucilaginibacter sp. | reverse complement strand
ACTGTATAAAACCAGCAGCGTTAAACCTAGTGTTACTGGTATTGTGAGTAATATTGTAGCGCTTGCTTTTAGCGACCTTAAGAATATTACAGCTACGATGATAGCCAGCAACAACCCGATCCATAAACTGTCGCTAACGCTTTTTATTGAATCGTTAACAAAATCGGCCTGAATATAATAGGGTTTGATGGTAACATCCTTCGGAAGAAGTTTTTGCAGGCTGGCAACTTTTGCCGACATATCTGACGATAATGATACCAGATTAGCATTGGGTTGTTTGATCACTGCGATCAACACACCCGGATGCCCATTGGCGTTGATCTTTACATATTCTGTACCTTCATCAATATTGATTTCGGCAAAATCTTTTAGCCGTATTACCCTTTTCCTGTTATTACTGATAACCAGATTTGCAAACTGATCCTTTGCATTGATCGTAGCATCGGTTACCGTAAGGTAGAATAGTTTGTAGTCGGACAAATACCCTTCAGATTTTACAAAGTTGGTATTACTTAACGCTGTGCTGATGATATCAGGCGTTAAGCCAAGCGAGCTCATTTTTTGCTTATTGAGCGTTAGCCAGTATTCTTTGGCCTTGCCCCCAATGATCCTGATTTCGGATACGCCATTTACCTGCGAAAGATATGGTTTGATGGTATAAGTAGCCAATAGGCGCAATTCTATCGGGCTGCGCGAATGGCTCTCGAGTGTGTAACCGCTTACCGGCAGGATAGAGGGGTTCATTTTTGCGACCGTGATGTTTACATCTGCCGGAAGTTCATTTTTGATCTGGTCTATACTGCTTTGAATGCGCTGTTGTGCAAGGTCGACATCGGTTCCCCAGTTCAGAAATGCAGAGATTTCGCAGCTTCCTCTACCAGTTGTGCTCCTTACGGTTTGAAGATCGGGCACCTGCTTGATGGCGTTTTCCAGTGGTTTGGTCACTGTTACCATCATTTTGTTTACAGGCTGCAGACCTTCTTCGGCTATAATTTTGATCTTGGGAAATGTGATCTCCGGAAAAAGCGAGGTTTGCATTTTAGAGTACACAAACAATCCGCTCATAACAATGAGCGCAAGCACCAGGCTAAGCGGTTTTTTGTGCGATATGAAAAAGTCCTTTACCGGAGTCATTATTGAACAATTTTAATTTTTGCTGTATCCGGAAGGCCGTAATTTCCAGTTACAATGATCTTATCCTGCGCCTGAAATTTCGGAGATATTACTTCGATTCGATCACCTGATTCAATACCCCTGGTAATCGGTATTTTTACGGCTGTAGTTGGATTGATGAGCTTCATCACCCAAAATTCTGTTTGCGTTTCATTTGACAGGACAGCGTCCTTGGGTAAGGATTGGGTGTTATTTTTTGCAGATTTAACTATTCGTGCTTTGGCAACCAGATTCTCGGGTATTTGCTGACCGCTACTCACCTTTAAAACCACTGCCTGCGTTTGAGCTACCGTGTCAACTGTAGGCATGAAAGATGAAACCTTTCCATCTAAATTTTGCCCGCCGGGCAAAGTTAGTTTGATGCTCTCGTTTAAATTGATATACCGGCGCAATTCATAAGGTAGCTGTAAAAGAAAGACAAAGCTCGACCGGTCGCTGATTGTTGCCAAAGCTTCTCCATCCTGAACGTAATCGCCAAGCTGGTGATTCATTTGCGATATATATCCGTTTTTAGCAGAACGGATCTTGTTGATCCCGGAAAATTTTAATGTAGTATCTAAAACTGAAATACTATTGCCAATTGCCTGAGCCTCTTTTGTCTTTATTTCAAACAGTAGCTGTCCGTCGTTTACTTCCTGGCCCTGTTGAACACTTACTTTGATTATGTAGCCATTAGCATTAGCCTTTACGTAGTTTTTTTGAAGAAACACCGACGTAGCGTTCAGATCAATATAATCGGTAAGGGTATTTTGGTCAACCGTAGTTACCGTTACAGGCGTTTGAGCATCTACTTTGGCCGAGTCGTCATCGTCGGCTTTTTTATTACTGGAGCAGGAGCCCAGAGCGATAATTGAACAGGCTAAAATTAAAAGCCGGCGGCCTGAATATTTGGCGATCATGTGTTTCATTTTACTTGTTCCAGTAATTCAATTGATTGATCAGTTGGAGTTTACTGACAATAGTTTGTGTTTTTAAGTTCCTTACCGTAAGGTAATTATTAATAGCAAGGATCAGGTCGGCGATCTTTACGTCACCCGTCTCTAATAATTTAGTATCTACTTTAATCAGGGTTTCTGAATATTTGATCTGATCATCAATTTGCGGAAGAAGCTTTTCGTTCTCGCTGATCTGCTGGTTCAGTTGCGCGATCTGTTGTTTATACTGCAGATCGAAGAAGGTCTTATAATTTTCCCGGGTTTCTTCCTGCAACGAGAACTTTTTATATTGTAACTTCTTTTGGCCGCCATCATAAATAGGTACAGATAGGCCAAAACCAAAACTGGCACCAAAATTTTTCCAGGGCTGCCCCATAAAGGCACTATTAAAACCTCCGTCGGCAAAAATATTTGCCTTAGGTTTATAGGTATAATCTAACTGTTGACGACTATTTACAATTTTTAAGCTATCGAGGCGGTATTGCCGGAAAAATATGCTGTTGCTTACGTTATTATTTTCGAGAACGGCGCGTTCAAGATTTGGATAATTGAGGTCTGACTGCCCTGTATCTGCAACTCCAGCAAGGTAGTTTAAGGTAGCAAAGTCGTTTTTAAATACTAACCTCGTTTGTGAAAGCTGCAATTGCTGCTGTTTTAACGTTACCAGAAAAGTAAGATAATCGCTTTGGTGATAAACATTGCTTTGGGTGAGTTTTTTTAAAACACTTTCTTCCGCACTCAATAAAGCAACGATCTCCCGGCTAAAATTTACCTGTTGCAGGTCGCCATAGGTTGTGACATATTGCGCAGTAATAGCTTTTTTCAAATCTTGTTCAGAGATCCTTGCCTGATTTATAGTAGAGGCAGATTGCAGGGTAATGCTCTCCAATTGGGTATTAATGTTGTTTTTGCTTAAAATGGCCTGGTTTACGCCAACCAGTCCGTTTAGTGTATGTTCGTTGGTTATAGGTTCCGAATAGCCAAAGCCACTTATCGTTGGTGCATAAAGTCCTGCGCTGGTTAACGTCACCTGAGGTTTAAAACCTGCTTTAAGTCTTAAACTGTCCAGTTGATTGGAGGCAACCTGGTTGCGCAGGTCCTTTAATAGCGGACTATTATTTTTTGCCAGTTCCAGGTAATGATTCAGTGAGTTGGCCGATTGAGCATCAGCAAAAAATGAGATGAATGCAAAGAAGATAAAACCAGGAAGCCATTTCATCAAGTACCGGATTAAAGGGTTTTGTGCTAAAATAAATATTAAATTCTGTAAAAATCTTGGAATGTGCGGTCAAAAACTCACCCTAAAAGTATGTAAACCACTATTAAAAAAATAGGAAAGGTCGAATCCAAGGTTTTCACATATCTGTTTCGAGATGGTTAGCCCGAGGCCACTGCCTTCAGAATTTGTAGATTTATTGAAACGTTTAAAGACCTTTTCGGGCTGTAAAGCATCGGCATCACCGCTGTTTTCAATTACCAGTTCGTTTTCCCGGAGTATTATGTTTACAATGCCGCCCTGGAAGTTATGCCGGATAGCGTTGCTGAATAAATTATTTAAAAGTATTTCAACCAGGTATAAATTCGTTTCCAGGTGTTTGTCACTCAGATCAGTTTTTAACGCAATTTGTTTATCATTAAATATTTCTTCGAATTGCATGGCAAAATCTTCTATCTCTGCCTTAAGGTTTACGGGTTGATGGCCCTCTACCAAACGGTTCTCTATCTTCACCAATAAGATCAGCGATTGATTTAAACGGGTAAGTCGGGATACAGCGCTGTACAAGTCGTTCAAGAGTTTACTTTGCTGTTGCGAGAAGTTTTCGGTTTGCAGCAGAGTGTCTAATTTCGAATTAATAACTGCTATGGGCGTTAGTAATTCATGAGATGCATTTTCTGTAAAGGTTTTAAGATCAGTGTAGTCGCTTTTCACTCGCGACGCCATAGCCACAACTGCCTGATTGAGCTCTTTAAACTCATCAATATTTGTTTCAGAAAGTGCTATTGCGCCTGCATCTGATAGTTTAAAAGAGCGTAATTCTTTCAATAAATTATGAAAAGGTTGCCAAAGGCGATTTAATAATAAGCGGTTACTGATAAGTAAAACCAAAAGCAATAACAGAATGACGCCAGCTGTAATGCCAAAAATAATTTTTAATAGGTCTTCGGTTTCTACTGTTGATTTTACGATCAAAACGCGGTAAGTCTTGTTGCCGGCAGTTACAACGCTTATTAAACCCCGCCCTGATTCAAACTCTTCATGACGGTGGTGGCGGCCATGATGACTATAAGGAATATTACGGTATAATGTATCCACGAATTCACGTTTTACCGAACCCGGTTTGGCCTCTTGAAAAATGATCTGCTGATATTCTGATTCAAATACCTGAGGTAGAGCATGGTTAACCTTTACATATTCAAATATTTCATTTTCTTCAACGGCAAGGTCCTTATCTATATCTTCAATCAATATCAGTTTGATAGCGACGTAGTAGATAATTCCGGTAAAAAGCATGATAACGATGGTTGATAACAACGTTACCCGGTTATATTTGGATAAAAGTTTCATTGATCGGTAAATTTGTATCCCATACCGTAAGCAGCATGGATATAGTCGTTGCTACCCGCTTCCAATAGTTTTTTTCTTAGGTTTTTGATATGAGAATAAATGAAATCGAAATTGTTGGCCATATCAATGCCATCGCCCCACAAATGTTCGGCAATCGCATTTTTAGAAACAACCTTGCCTTTGTTTGCAACAAAATAGAGTAGCAGAGCATATTCTTTGCGGGTCAGTTTAACGGCCTGGTCTTTTACTTTGATCGATTTGGCCATCAGATCGATCGCTATTTCGTGGAATAAAAGAATGTTACTGCCATTGAACGATTTGCGCCTGATGATAGCCGATACCCTCGCCCTGAGTTCTGAGAGATGGAAAGGTTTTACCAGGTAGTCATCAGCGCCAAGATCAAGTCCCTCTAAACGATCATCCAGCGAGTTTTTTGCCGAAATAATTAATATGCCATCATTATATTCCTGTTGTTTGATGTTTTTTAACAAATTGATACCATTGCCTCCCGGGAGCGTAATGTCAAGTAAAATGCAATCGTAACGGTACATACTCACTTTACTCAAAGCTTCGGCGTAAGTTGAAGCAGTTTCACATACATTTCCGGCTTCAGCAAAATATTCTTCAATACTTTCTCGTAAGCCTTGTTCGTCCTCAACAATTAGTAACTTCATTGAAATAATTATTTTGATAAAAGTACAAAGTGATTTTGGACAAATTTTGTAATTGTTAAGGTACAGATATAGCTGACTTTAAAATTATTAATTTCAATTTTCAACTAGTTTAAATATCAATACCTATGTGGTGGATATACGCGTTACTTTCGGCGCTGTTTGCGGCGCTAACAGCCATTTTTGCAAAAATCGGCATTGCAGGCGTCGACAGTGATCTAGCAACTGCGATACGTACTGCAGTAATATTAGTGATCGCCTGGGCTATTACCCTGGTTAAAGGGAGCTTCGAAAATATAAGTGCTCTTACCCGTTTTAACTGGATATTTTTAGTGCTATCCGGCTGTGCTACCGGGCTTTCGTGGATATTCTATTTTAAAGCCCTGCAGTTAGGGCAGGTATCGCAGGTAGCACCGGTTGATAAATTAAGTGTTGCGCTCGCGATCATATTAGCGGCAATCTTTTTGAAGGAGTCACTTACCTGGCAAACTGCTATTGGTGCCTTATTGATACTTGCCGGAACTTTAGTCCTGATCGTTCCAAAGCATTATTTTGGTAGTTAGTCATCCGTTTGTCACTGTGTAACAATAACACGACTATCGTTGCATTTACAGGTTTTGTACAGATTTTCTGTGCATTTTCGCGGCAAATATGAAAGCGAATAAGAGATTGAAAGCAGGGATTTTTACAGTTTTATTACAGATAGGTTTTGCAATAAATGCTGTTGCGGGGCCGGGCAAGGCTTTTGACGAAACCAGGGGAAAAGTAACAGGGAAAATTATTGATTCAATAACCAATTTGCCAGTTTCCTATGCAACGGTCAGTATTTTTAAAAACAACAGCCCCAGCCCGTTCAACGGTGTGATCTCAGGAGACGATGGTACTTTTTCATTAACAAATGTACCCGAAGGAAATTACAGGATAGTAATTGACTTTATAGGTTATCGGAAGAAGTCGCTGAAAAATATTTCTGTGACAAAAGCTGCCGCTGAAGTTTCGTTGGGTACGATATTACTCGTTCCTTCAGCAACGCAATTAAAGACGGTTGAGATTGTCAGTAAAGCGCCTATAGTTGAAAATAAGATAGATAAACAAGTTTACAATGTTGCAAATGATCTTACCTCCCAGGGGGGGTCAGCTGCGGATGTTTTAACCAAAGTACCGCAGGTTACGGTTGATATTGATGGCAATGTTCAATTGCAGGGTAACGCAAACATCAAATTTCTGATCAATGGAAAGCCTTCCAGCATTTTTGGCGCCAGTCTGGCAGATGCGCTGCAAGCAATTCCGGCCAGTCAGATAAAAAGTATTGAAGTGATAACCAGCCCGGGCGCAAAATATGACGCCAACGGAACCGGCGGGATCATTAATATTGTTTTAAAAGAAAGTAAAATTGAAGGAGTTAATGGAAGTGTGAACCTTTCGGCGGGCACGCGAAGGGAAAATGCTTCATTGAACCTGAACGTTCATAAAGGAAACTTCGGTGTTAATGTGTTTTTTAATGGAGGCGGTCAGATCAATAGTACAACCATCAATAAAACCAATCGTTTATCTTATAATGCCGCACGAGATACATCCAACAGTCTATCGCAATTGGGGCAGAATAGTTTTGCCCGTGGTGGGTTCCAATCGGGCATAAACTTTAGCTGGGATATTACACCAAAAGATCAGCTAACGATAGGAGGAGGGTATGATTTTTTTGGGAACCATAATTTTGGCCCTACAAATCAAAGTCAGACAGCGT
>CAISPD010000172.1 GCA_903887275.1 uncultured Mucilaginibacter sp. | reverse complement strand
TTTGGCCTGGGTATTAGTATATTACAATCAAAGACTCATTTTTTTAAGCTGGATGAATCGTCCTACTACATGAAATTTATACCGATTCAACTGCAATTCTGGGACATTGTGCTGCTGAACCTGGGCACGCTGGTTATTTGCCTGCTGGTCATGCTGATCCCATCCACACTGGTAAGCAAAATTTCGCCGGTAAAGGCTATAAGATTCAAGTAAGACACGATTGACACGATTGTAGCATTTGACTGATTTTTGGGATAAAAGCCTGACAAATTAATTTTTTAGATCTACCCAGGTTTTGAACTTTGCTTGAATAAGTCGCAAATTTATTTAGCGATGATACCTGGCATGAAAATGGCCCTGTGCGATACCTTACCCTGCCTTGCAGGGAAGGAGGAAGATGGGTCAACAAAGACACGATTGCGTGATTTGATCCTAAAAATCGGTCAAATGCTACAATCGTGTTATTTTTTCTTTACCTCGAAATTAAACTTCAGATTGACGCCACCAGCACCAAATTTCAATTGCTGCGTACCTAAACCTTCCAGCGGATATTTCAGGAATGGCTCTACAACTAAACGGTTTTGTCCAACCTTATACCCTGTTCCAAATGCCAGGTTGAGCGTTCTGGCGAAATAAAAACCATTAAAGTTATTAGTCGTCGACTGGTTCTGTACCTGTGATACGTTGCTGGAATATAAGGATGGATTATTATAGCTGTAAGTATAGGTTTCGTTAATGAAGGTGCCAGAACTGACACCTGCTAAAATATACGTACTGCTTTTTCCGGGATCAAAAACATATTTGATATTGAGCGGAACATCAAGGCCAATAAGATTGGCATCATAGCTTTTAAACTGCGGGGTGCTTGCCGTATACAAATATTTACTTGCCGGTGCAAAACTTGCTGCAGCTAATGGTGCACCATCGGAGGGACTCAGTACGGCCGGTGCCTGGCTGGTATAACTCAGGCTGTTTTGCCCTACAGAGATGCCGGTTGAAATTTTCAGATTATTGCTGATGCGGATATCTGAAGTTAGACCTGCACCCACATTAAACTGATTATTACTTCCCCTGGCATAGTTAAAATAAGTAGCGGCATACACCCCAAGGCTGATCAGTTTATGTATTGATGGTATTTTAGTTTCCGTTTTATGGTTGGTAGCAACGGCATCTTTTGTAAACATGTCGTTCATCTTTTTTGCCTGTTCCTGCTTCATGTTTACACCCGCTTTATTGTTGGCGACAGCAAGGCTGATATTGGCAGCCGTGTCGGTTTTTAAAACATTGCCCTGGGTTTTAGGGTCGGGTACTTTGCTGGTATTTGATTGATTGGCGATGACATCAGTTTTACTGTATACCGGTGTTTGAACCGCGCCGTTAATTTCAGGCGCCAGTGTTTTCTTGCCTGGCTCGTTTTTGACAGCTGTATTATTACGGCTATTTGTAAATGTATTTCTGATATCCTTTTTTCCTTGGGTATCTGAATTTTTAGCGAATGTTTGTGTCAAGGCTTTCTGAACATCAGACTTTGTTTTAGTTTCAATATTTGCACGATCACTATTTCCTTCAGTTTTTGTTGGCTTATTGTTCTTTGCTATGCTGTTTGATGCAGCTTGTTCCGCTTGCACCGCAGGCTTACGATCATCCTGTTTGATGTGGTTATCGGCTATCGGTGTTTGTTCAATATTATTATGCTGCTTAGCAGGTTGTTTGTTGCTGCTAAATTGCTGATCAATGCTTTTATTGCTTTTAACCAATAGAAGCCCCAGCGCCAGCAACACCAAAGCGGCGGCTGATCCCAACCATATCCAGGCTGCGATCCGGCTTTTTTTCTTTTCAGGGAATTTTTCCCTTAAACGCTGCCAACCCTCATCGGCAGAAGTGTCGTCATAGTTATCAAACACTTCGCTGATGCGTTTTTTCAGATCGTTATCCCAACGCTCGTCCATGTCTTTGTTTTTCTTCTGTTATTATTTTTCTTAGTTTTTCCTTTGCTCTGCTCAGGTACACCCGCGAAGAACTTGGTGGTATTTTTAATATATCCCCAATCTCATCATGGTTATAACCATCAACTTCATACAGGCTAAATATGGTGAGTTGAATTGGAGGTAAAGTTTTCATCATGCTGATAATATCATCGGCCAGCAGGTCCTCTATAGCGCTTACACCTATCGATAGATGGACGGCATCATCCAGGTCTGTGTTTTGTAACAACTTTATATCTTTCCTTCGGCGGTCTATTGCTGTATTTACGACGATAGTACGCAACCATGCTTTGAAAGGCTTTTCAATATCATAGCTATTCATCGAATTGAAGGCTTTGATAAAGGCATCATTAACTACTTCCATGGCATCATCGCGGTTAAGGCAATAACGCAGACTTATCCCCATGGCATAGCCATAGAATCGCTTATAAAGCAGTTCCTGGTATTTTAAGCTGCCTGATTTGCATTGTAAGATCAATTCATCTTCGGCAATGCGGCGGGGTGGATGCATTAATTAAAGTGATTCAGCCAATAATATAATTATATAATAAACGATACGAAGCTAATCACTGCTTTGCTACAATGGGTAAAAATATTTCAGCGCCGGGTAACAAAAAAGCCGGTACAGGTACCGGCTTTAACTCAAAAAACTCAAAATGAAAGGTATTACTGTGTTTTCTTTAAATCATACTGGAAGCTTAGCGTATCAGCACTAAAGGCCAGTAATTGAAATACAGATCCATCATAATAATATTGATAGATGCCGTTTAAATGTGTTTTTGCGGGAATACCCGATTTGGGATATGTTTTATCGGTAAAATTGATGTAGGGTGAACTTATGGTAAAATTTCCGCTACTGCCTGCATGCAATACCGCGGTATCGCCAGTAACAGAATAGCTATTGTTGGTTAAATTAAGGTTTAGTACCAGGCTTGTTTTTAAAGTATCGAATTTGTTTCTGGCCGATGACCGATGCAATAACCTGAACTGACCTGCAAAGTTTCCGGCAGGTCCGGATAAAGGCAATGTACTTTCGGGTGTTTTTAAACACCCGGCACTAATTACCAGCAGCAAGGGCAGTAAATAATATAACCTTATCTTCATTATTTAATCTCCTATACGGAGTATGATAAAGAAACGCTACACACTACCAGCAATTTTTAATTTTTTTTTGCTTCCTCCCAAAATATATCCATTTCGGTTAGGCTCATGTCCTGTAAATTACGGCCCAGCTCATTTGCTTTCTGTTCAAGATATTGAAAGCGTTTGATGAATTTGCGATTGGTTTTTTCCAATGCATCTTCCGGATTTATATTGATAAATCGTGCGTAGTTAATGAGCGAGAATAGCAGATCGCCAAACTCAGCTTCCGCCTTTTCATGGTCTATTTCGCTATCTTTTTCAACGTTGAATTCATTTTTAAACTCTTGCAGTTCTTCCTCCACTTTCGCCCAAACCTGCCCCTTCTCTTCCCAGTCGAATCCCACACCGCGGGCCTTTTCCTGTATCCTGGAAGCTTTAACCAGGGCTGGCAGAGAAACTGGTACACCGCCCAAAACAGATTTATTGCCTTCTTTTAATTTGATCTGTTCCCAATTTCGCTTCACATCACTTTCGTCATTTACTTCTACATCGCCGTAAATGTGCGGATGGCGGTTAATGAGTTTATCGCAAATGCTATTCAATACATCGGTAATATTAAAGTCGTTGGTTTCTGATGCGATACGTGCGTAAAATACCAGGTGAAGCATGATATCGCCGAGCTCCTTTTTTATTTCGGGCATATCAGCACTCAATATCGAATCTGATAGCTCGTAAACCTCCTCTATCGTAAGGTGTCGAAGGCTTTCCAGCGTTTGCTTTTTGTCCCAGGGGCAATTCAGACGCAGATCGTCCATAATGGTAAGCAATCGCTCAAAGGCTGTGGAAGGCGTATTGCCTGTTACCGGTGCTTGTAATGCCATAGTTTTTTTTGCAAAAATAAACTTGTTGTGCTCAATAGCGGTGGAAATGAATATTTTTTTACTACTTAATATTGGCTTAATGCAAATAAAACTGGCAATCACTATTTTTAGATCGAAATTCAAAAGCAATGAAATACAAAAAAATAGCCCTCATCCTATTACCGATCGCCTGTTTTTTCAACCAGGCAATTGCGCAGGTAAACGAACGGCAGCAGGCACCGTTAGCAACCCAACAGCCGCAGCCCTTTCTGTTTACGATCAATACGTTAAATCCATCAGCCAGAGCCTGGAGTTTAAATTACTCCGGCGGTTATGGGCAACATACGGTAACACCTTTAGGTTTTGATGGAATAGACCAGCATATTGCGGTAAAGGGCTATTTGGGTGCAAAATTTACTGCGCTTATAAATATAGGCCTTGGTTTTGCCAACAAAGGCGATATCAATTCATTTCAACAGGCTGAAGTATTCCGCGATTTTATTGGAGGTAACCAGGCACTTGGCCTCCGTGTAGGTGGCAGCCTTGGCTTCAGACGCGAATTTAACAATGATAAAATTGCCTTAAGTCGTATAACTGCTGCCTACGAAAGTATAGGTTGGCGCCTGGGAGCAAATGTGCGTTTAGAAAAAGCATTTGTTGAGGGCCGGGATGGCCTGGATGTGATCAGCAGTATTGGTATACATCGGCAGGTGAGCGGCGCTTTCTTTGCCGGTTTGGAAGCAGTAGGGCAGGACCTGGAAGGGTTTTGGTCAAACGAAACTGAGGGCGGTGCAAAATTGCTGGTAGGACCTTCATTGAATTTTGTTCCTCAGGCCTCAAGGTTTTCATTTACCCTCTGCGGCGGACCGATCATCTACGCTACACATAGCACTTTATTGCCCAATGATTTTGCCATTCGCGAACTACCGGCTACCAACGGTTTTACTATGAAATTTAATGTGGGCTTCAGGTTTTAATGCCTGATAGCCCTCAGCATTTCTCGTTTGCCGGGTGCACCAGGTGCCTTTTGCACCTCGAGCCCCAGGCCTTTGAGCATGCGCCTAAGCTGACCGGTAATGGCATACGTAACAAATACTCCGCCTGGGTTCAGTAATTTGATCAATGGGCCAATGGCAGTTTCCGTCCACATCTCTGGTTGATGCATCGACGCAAAGGCGTCGAAATAAATTATATCATAATGCTTCGCCGATGAGAACTCAGCGAGTTTACAAAGTGCAATTTGTAAACTGTATTGAGGGTTGAGTGCAACACATTGAGCTAAGCAATCGGAATAATGCTCCTGAAAACACTGCCAGGTTTTTGGCTTAATATATTCTTCGTATCCGGTTTGTCCAATCATATCGGGGCTCAAAGGATAGGCTTCGATACCGGTATAATCAAGCTTGATCTGATGGCTCTCACAAAAATCGGCACTTAATAAAAAGTTTAGTCCTGTTCCAAAACCAACCTCCAATATCGAAATTTCCTGAACATTTGATCTGTCTGAAAAATAAGCAAGCCCGGCGCCAATAAATACATGCCTGCTTTCCTGTACGGCGCCGTGTTTAGAATGATAGCTTTCGCCAACTTCGCTGTTAAAAATGGTTTTGGAACCATCAGCAGTACTAACAATTTGTAGCATCCTTATTCCTTTACAGGTAATTCCCGCTTCATAAAAGAAGCAATTGCCTCGCCAAGGTCGTAAACCGGCACAATGCCGATGGCTGCTGCAACAATACTGCACGCGGCGGCCGAACGATAGCCGGCTGCACAATGAACTACAATCGGTTTGTCAGTAGGGATCTCCGCCAGTCTGTCCCTCAGTTCTGGCAGCGGGATCGTTAAAGCCTTTGCAAATACGATGCCCTTGTTAACTTCATTCTGGTTTCTTACGTCGATTATTGTATACAATGCAGGATGAGTCCGGAAGTGGTCGAGGTCGATATCGGGCAGGTAGTCAAAGGCATGTTCCGGTGATAAAAGT
This sequence comes from uncultured Mucilaginibacter sp., assembly GCA_903887275.1. Taxonomy (GTDB): domain Bacteria; phylum Bacteroidota; class Bacteroidia; order Sphingobacteriales; family Sphingobacteriaceae; genus Mucilaginibacter. Next base: position 8,212 of record CAISPD010000172.1, on the reverse strand, counting down.
ACACCCCTGATATTTTTTTCATAGCCTATTTTGGCTGCTTTTCTGATAAGCAAATCAATCGTTGAATTGTCGGTGCCAATGAGGTAATAAGGCTCATCGGGGCCAATAATTGAACCCAGCCAGGTTTCAAAGCGCTCGCCATTCTGTATGTTAAATGCCCCGGCTAAATGCCCTTTTCTGAAGACTGCCCTTGGTCTTGTATCCACAATAACGCAATGCTGATCCAGCAAAGCATTACGTTTAAGGTGCGGAACAGCAGCTATGCTTTTTTCAAGAGGCTCGGCGCCCCGTTTATTCAGATCTACATCATGGCCAAAATATTTGGGCACAAATGGCTGATCGGCAATCAACAGGTCAACAAAGCGAGGTTCATCCATAGCAGCAAGGGCGTAGTTTTCGCGCAATTCGCGGCCAATGGTGCTATCCAGATCGGGACTCAGATGCCTGCCGCAAAGCGAACCCGCGCCATGCGCCGGGTAAACCGCTACATGGTGGGGCAGCGTCATGATCTTCTTTCGGGTAGATTGGTACATCTGGCGCGCCAATTCTTCTTTTGCAGCAGTAATATTACCAACTTGTTCGCGCAGGTCGGGTCGGCCTACATCGCCTATAAAAAGCGTGTCACCGGTGAAAATCGCCTTTTCGGTTCCGTTTTCATCTACCGCCAGGACACAGATCGAATCGGGGGAATGGCCGGGTGTGTTGATCGCTTTCAGCTTAATATCAGCTAATTGAATGCTGTCACCATCGTCAAAAGTTTCGTGCGGGTATTCGGCCCCTAAAAGTTTGCTTACATAAATGGTCGCACCGGTTGTTTGATGTATTTCCAGATGCGAACTGATAAAATCGGCATGCGGGTGTGTTTCAATTACGCCAACAATTGCCGCATTATGCGAAGTGGCAAACTCATAATAAGGTTGCGGATCCCTCGAAGGATCAATAACAACCATTTTCCCCAGCCGCACAATTGCATAAGATGCATGCGCCAGGCCCTTATCATAAAACTGCTGAATGACCATAATAAGATGCAAAGATAAGTAATGCTCCTGAGCAAAAACATGACTCAAATCATTGCCATGTATTATTATAGTAATAAAGTAAAAATGTATACTTTAGATGAACTATAACTTTCGTTAATCCTGAATTTGTTCTTTTGAAAAGCAGCGTCAGCATAATATCAGCATTGGCTTTTATTTCCACGCTGCTGAATGCACCTGGCGCTAAGGCGCAAAATTCTGATACGGTTGATTCGCACCTGCGGTCGTCTTTAACAAATCTTTATAAAAAATATCCTCAGGAAAAGATTTATATCCACACCGATGCCAATCAGTACACTAATGGCCAATCCCTTTGGTATAAAGTTTATGCGGAAGCTTATGGCAAACTAACTGATCTGAGCCGCATCGTTTATGTTGCGCTGACGGACTCTACAGGCAGGGTGATTTTAAAAAATAAATTGCCGATGAATGAAGGCAAGGCGCATGGTAATCTTGATCTTCCCGACAGCCTGCATTCGGGTTGGTACCAGCTTACCGGCTTTACAGCCTGGATGATGAATTTTGACGAGAGCGGCCTTTTTCATAAACGAATTTATGTCCAAAATCTGGCAGAGCGGTCGCCTTCACCTTTAGAAGCAAAAACGGAAACAAAATATCATATCCTGTTCTACCCCGAAGGCGGAGAATTAGTTGAAGGAGCACTGTGCAACATAGCCTTTAAGGCATGGGGCGAAAATGGTTTGCCGGTAAATGTTGAGGGTAGTATTTGGAGCAGCGACCATACCGAAATAGCGAAATTGAAAACTTTACACGATGGCATGGGCAGTTTTGATATGGAAGGTTTTTCGCAAAAGAAATATCTTGCACGCGTCCGTTTTCCCGACCATACAGAGCAAATTATCACACTGCCTTCTTTCAGGAAAGAGGGTCTGGGATTAAAAGTTAATGCTTTGCCGGCCGGTGCAGTTGAACTGCGACTCTTTGCCGGCAATGGAGCCAATAGTTACCACAATATTGTTATTGCTGCTTTTCAGGAAAACGGAACTATCAAAACTTCAGCCCTGACTTTAAATCAGGGTATTAACCTGGTGGCATTAAATAAGAACGATTTTTCTACGGGCATCCTTCGCATTACCGTTTTTAGTGATCAGGGGCTGCCGCTTGCTGAACGAATTGTTTTTATCAATAAGGATGACCAACTGAAATTATCGTTAAAAACTTCCAGCTTATCCTTTGAACCAAGAGCGAGATCAACTTTCAAACTGACTTCAGAACTTTCGCCGAGAGAACCTGTATCCGGCAATTTTTCGGTCGCGATCACTGATGCGGATGCTGTACCGGCAAGTGAGGATGATAATATTTATACTTCGCTGCTGCTTAGCTCAGAATTGAAAGGAAAGATATATCATCCGGGGTATTATTTCCAGAACAAAAGCGATTCGCTCAAACAGCAACTTGATCTGGTTATGCTTACCAATGGCTGGCGGCATTTTAAATGGGACCTGATTTTGAATGATCAGCCAATTGCATTAAAATACTTTGTCGAGAATTCGCAGTTTTTGGTAGGTAAGATCGAACACTATCATGAACAGGATAAGCTAAAAGTAAAGCTGATCGTCAGCAATTACGATTCGACAAAATACGCCGGTCTGGTGGAACCCGATAGCTCGGGAAACTTTGTGCTAAGAGACTATAAATACCGGGGTGCTGCTAAGGTGCTCTATCAGGTGATTAATAACAAGAATCGCAGGCAACCGGCAAGTGTGACATTTCTGAACTCAGGGGTAGATAATAGCAGGTTTTGGGTTGATACCCTCAACTGCTTTACTCAGGCAAGACCCGCTGTGAACGAATTATTTTTAAGCAATGCTTTTGCTGCAAAAAGCGACCGGGCTTTCGCCAATAGTATCTTATTAAATACCGTTAAAATTAAGGAGCATCGTACTCCGGTGCAATTGGTAGTAGCCAATCATGTCAAACATCTTGATGCTAACAATGCCTATGATTTTGATCTTTTGGACGAATCGCCCGGCCCGGCGGGAGGAGCTATGGGCGGCGGACTTTTGACCTATTTACAAGGTCGTGTACCGGGGTTAGAAATACTTATAAATCCGGCCACCGGTGTTCATTTCAGGTACCACGGGGCAAGCAACATTTACAACTCGGTTAATATGCCCGTATTTTATTTGGATGAGTCGCTGACCGAGATGGATAATGTTACCAATATCCCGATGTCTGAAATAGCCCTGGTGCGTTTTGTGCCACCACCGGTTTCATTCGCTCCGGCCAATGGCGGATTTATAGGAGCTATTATGGTATATACCAAAAACGGCAACGATATGAAGTTTAAATCAAATCCACTTTTCGGCGAATATAAATTTAACGGCTACAGCATCACCCGGGAATTTGCTGCGCCCGATTATGGTAGCCCCGGTACCAACCCTAAAGTGGACACCCGTACCACACTTCATTGGCAGCATGATCTGGAAACTGATAATTTCGGCGCTGCAAAGTTTCATTTCTATAATTCTGATAAAGCAAAACATTACCGCGTTGTGGTACAGGGTGTTGATGCGCAGGGTAGAATAGGGTATTTGAGCGAGGTTTTTTGAGCATATTTTTGTTGGAAGGGTGTAACGTTGTAAGGTTTTAAAGCAGTTCTTAAAAATTTCAAGGCCTGATCAATGGTGTTTGTTGTTTTACAAACATTATCGATCAGGCCTGATTTATAATTTAGTATAATGGATTACAGCTTTATAATTTTTGTTGTCCCAACTTCAGATTGATCCTTAGTGTTGTAAACCTTAACCAGATAAGTGCCAGGCAGCCAAGCAGCTACGTTAAGCTGCAGGTTTGGCTGGTTGGTGGTTGCTTCTTTTATCAGCAAACCAGCACTATTGGTAACTTTGATCGTAAAGTCAGGGCTTTTATTCAGATCAGTAATGATCGCCAGGTTAGCAACACTGGTTGCAGGGTTGGGGAATATATTGATGTTGTTTTTAGCAATACTGTTACTTAGGTTAGAATAGGAAATTGGTATTACTTTAGAATAGCTAACATTGTTATTTATATCTAGCTGTTTTAGCCGATATAGATTCTGACCTACAATTGGTTTCCAGTCTACAAAGTTATATGTCCCCTGGTTTACGGCGTCCAGCGCGCCTAGCACCTCAAATGTTATGCCATTATCAATACTTCTTTCAACCGTAAAATTGGTGTAATTGCCTTCAAATTCCGTTTTCCATAAAACATCAACTTGTCTGGCGTACTGATCTTTTTTGGCGTTAAAATCGAGCAGATGGTAGGCATAGGCCGGATTTTGATCAATTATTATTTCGAATCGGTGCGCGCCAAAAGTATTGGTATCACTATGTAAAATATTGAAATTGTGTGAACTATCAACACGCATATTCACCGAGTCTTTCAGGTAATTGTCTTTAAGCCATATATTAAACAAAGCCGGTATTCCTTCAATATTGGCGATTTTCAGACTATAGGTTCCATCAGTAGAAGCACCCACTTTTAGCGGTATTTTCTGCCCTTTAACTACCAGGGGAAGTTGATTAATGGCAAGGCTCACCTTATCGCCGGATAAACTCGACAGGCTTACCTTGCCTGTTCCAACCCGGTAAATGGCGTCTTCGGCCGGGCTAAAGTTAGCCTGCGAATTTGAATCAAATCTTATAATGGTACCGTCTGTATTAAGCGTATCCATAGACATTTTAAGGTGGAGGTACTGATCCATACCCGGCCATTGCTGAAAGCGTTTGGCCATATAAAGGCTTGTACCGGTAACCTGCGTATTTGTTTTTGCTGCTTCAGTAAATGTTAGCGCAGCACCCGAATTGGTTGCAAATACAAAGAACCCTTCGCCGCTAACAATTATATTACTGTTGGGGGTGCCCTGTGTACCTTGTTTGTTGCCACCGATATTAGTTCCGGCCTGATAAACATCATAATTACCAGAACCTTGTGCTCCTGTAGGGATAAGCCGATAGGCAAACGGACCAACATTGGTATGGGTGATTCCACCTGTATTGTACTGATCCCAGTCGATCGAGCTTGCATAAGGGTTGCCCACAAGATTGCTTCCTTCAACATTGACACTACCCGAAGTGTTTGTGAAGCCTAAGCCGGTAGCACCAGGGTTATACCAGTCGGTTACGGTTACATTTCCAATATTCAATGTGCCGGTTGCTGTTAATGTTCCGGCTGTAGCGGCATAATTAGGCGTTGTTTCTGTACCCAGGCTGGCTTGTGAACGGTCGCCTCTGTAGAAAAACAAAAATCCATTTCCGATAGGAATATTAAAAGGTCCGCCGTCTGCATCCAGCGTGTAATTAGGTGCAGAAAGTATATTGTTTATTCCTCGGTAATTGCTGTTAAGGAAAGTAGTGAATAGCGGTGCAAGATTTTCACGGTATAGGTAAAGTGTCGGATTTACTCCTTTATCGAAACCACCCGCCGTCCCGGTAGTTCCTGTCAGGTAGGAAGTGAGTTGCACATAGTTTAAACTATAGTCCTTAAACGTATTCGAGCCCGATGTTACTGAACCACTATATACCGGCGATGAAATAAGCCTGTAGGCACGGTGCGCTTGTATATAACGTTGAACGCTTACGTTTCCGTTAAAAATGCAAGTGGATGGTATATTACTTACCGTTGCCGAACCACTGGCATCAGATAATAAAGTGAATGTAGCTGTTGTTACGTTAACGTGAGCCGAGCCGCTCATGCTCATTACGCCAGTACTTGCCAGGGTGTATCCTCCACCTGTTTGCCTTAATTGAGTTACACCTGAACCCGAAAACAAAATATTGGTAAATGCCTGTGCAGTTGATGTGGTTATAATCAGCGGGTTAATGTTTGGATTATTAAAAGTAACCAAAGGCGTACCGAAGTTACTGGTGCCGTCATTCGAGAACGCGCCATTAAATACTATAGGCTTAGTACCATTGTTGAAGGTTGAACCTGTACCGGTAGAATAAGTTCCGTTAACAGTTAAAGTAGGGTTGTTGGTGTTTAAATTAACTGTTTCCGTTCCAGTTGCCAAAGCAAAATTGCCGTTTACAGTAAAGGTTCCTGCGTCGAGCGTTTTGATACCCGAACCTGAGAATCCTATATTCTGATAAACAAAACCATCGCCGTTAGCTTCGCCATTATTGTCGATTTTCGAATTCATACCAGTCGCAGCGTAATTATAAATCTCCTGGTTTGCACCTGTATAATTTACGGTCGACTGTTTATGTGGTGTTGCTGTTGGGTTGTAAAAATCGATCTGGTTAGCAGTGTTTGCAGCCGTGCCTATATTTAATGGATTGGCGGCCGAAAGATTTAAAACCGGACTATTGACATTATTCAGATCAATTGAAAATGTTGAGTTTGATTCAAATGAAGGAAGTAGAAAAGGCTGCGGGTTTGTGTTTTGCAGAATTATTTGACCACCTACTGTTAACGTTCCTGCTCCAAAAGAAATCTCTGGGTTGCTATTCTGTAAACTCAAACCGGTATTAGCGCTTACAGAATTCTCGGTGATATTACCCGTTACCGTTACTGTTAAAGTTGAAGCAGTTGCTGTACCAATATTTAAAAGCGTTATATCGTTTACTCCAATATTAACTGGCACTGAATTGTCGCCAACAACTAAAGAGGCGCAGCTGATCGCTCCGCTGCCCTGCCAGGTATTGGTCACACCTGGGGTAGTGCCGGCCACGCCACTAAATGCAGCCCCGCCTGTAGCACTATGATTTTGTGTAATTGCACCCGTTACAGTTAATGTGAATGTATTTACCGTCAAGCCCAAAATACCACCGGTTGCGTTTCCCTGTGCAGCGTTATTGTTGCCAAATGTTAATGAAGCAACGGTGATATTACTTGTCGACAAAACGGGGTAATTTATAAAAGTAGCAATGGCGGTATTTACACCTACTTTGACGATATCGGTAGTTGAAGCAGAACCTGGATAAATGGTTGTCTGCGGTACGCCGTTTACCTGCCAGTTGCCGGGCGTGTTCCAGGCAGTGCTTACCGCACCGGTCCAGTCAAATGTATTGGAGCCCGCTGCTGTAATGGTGATGTTAACAATAAAATTACTGCTCCCGCTAACGTTAGTACCTGTTACGGTGTAGTTTGCAGCGGCCGAAGCGATGGTTGGTGTCCCTGAAATAATACCTGTGCCGGCGTTGATGGCAAGTCCTGCGGGTAATGCCGGACTAACGGTATAAGTAGCAACCGCACCACCTGTGCTGGTTGGCGAAAATGAAATTGTAGTACCTACAGAAGTGGATTGAGGGGTTACGTAGGTAAAGGCCGGTAATTGCGGGTTTACAGTTAATGTTCCCGGGTTATAGGTAAACGTGTAGTTGTTATCGTTCCCACCATTCGCAGTGATAGGATAGGTACCTACCGGAGAACTGGTAATTGCTGTAGTTGTAACCGTTGGCAAAGCATTGATCACCACCTGTGTATCGCCGTTGACAAAGCCGGAGATCGTATAGGTGAGTGTTGGGTTAGCAGTTCCTTGTATTTTGCTTTGATTATTAACATTTACTGTCAATACCGCCTGGGTTACTGTCAAGGTTCCGGCAACATAATTGAAGGTATAATTACTTGCTGCGGCACCGGAGGCGGTGATAGGATAAGTTCCAACGCTTGAAGCAGTAGTAGCAGTTGTGCTTATATTAGCCAAAGTAGTTACAACAGCAACGGTTTCGCCATTTACAAATCCGCTATAAACAGCAGTCAATGTAGGATTGGCTGAGCCATACGTTCTGCTTTGATTATTAACGGTTACAGTTAAAGTAGCCTTACCAACAACAACATCATTCTGTACATAAGCTATGGTATAGTTGGCAGCATTGAATGTACCTCCTGTAGCTGCCGAAGGTGTAATAGCGTTGGTATAAGTGCCAACTGCAGCATTCGCTGCATTACCTGCACTAAAGGTCAGGGTAACAGAACCCACAGTTTCACCATTCTGCAAACCTGTCGGGGTAAATGCAGCTGATGATCCATTGGTTAGCGCATTGCCGTAAGTCTTGTTGTTGATATTGGCAGTAATGGTCAGGTTGGCTTTACCAACAACAACATTATTCTGCACGTAGGCAATGGTATAGTTGGCAGCATTGAATGTACCTCCGGTAGCTGCAGAAGGGGTAATGGCGTTAGTATAAGTACCGACCGCAGCATTAGCAGCATTACCTGCACTAAAGGTC
>CAISPD010000171.1 GCA_903887275.1 uncultured Mucilaginibacter sp. | reverse complement strand
TGATAATTGGTATTAATCGCACTATGTGGAGTAACTGAACTAATAGATTGGTTTGGGTTGAAATAACCGATCTTTCCGTAAGCCAGCGTAAATTGTTCGTTTCCGATAGCTGACATCTGTCTTGCTATTTTTTCGCTATCTAACAGATCATCGCCATCCAGAAACTGGATAAACTCGCCATTTGCTTCCCGAAGCCCTTTGTTTCTGGCGGCACTGGCGCCACGATTTTCCTGAGTAAAAACCTTTACCTGTTTGCTTTTGAATTTTTTAGCAAGCTCATATGAATTGTCTGTCGAACCATCGTTTACCACAATTATCTCTTTTGCCGTCCACGTTTGATCCAGGGCCGACTGGATAGTTTCACCTATGTACGCTTCTGAATTGTAAACGGGTATAATGATTGAAACTAAAGGGCTATTCATTTTGAACTAAATATATCCAGCCACCTTTGCCGGTTTGATACCTGCAATGGCGGCAGATTTGCTTGATACCACGGACGTGAAAGCATCTCGAGGTATAATTTGTCGTCATTATCCAATGCAATTATATGTTCAATGACAGCACTAAAATCCAGCTTTTTAAATTGCAAATTCATTTTTATTTGCCTGCCTTCATATTTTAGCTTGCGTTTTAAGCGCTGTAATGTATTGTGATAATAAGCGGGACGCATATCAACAAAATCAGGCTGACTTACTTTTTCCAGCCATTTTACATTCGCCGAATTATTGAGTTGTACAAGGTCAGGTGCGTTGATAAAGCTCTGTGTATTAAATATATCGCCTATATAGGGGTCGCCGCAGTAAACCGGGATACTGTTTGCCTGCATGGCATCATATAATTTTTCGGTTTGGTACCCGGGGTAAACATAGTTTTCAAAAGCAATGGTAAACTTGTATTCCGACAAAAATTGTCTTTTCCGCTCCCATATATCGCCGTTGTAAATCTTGTCAATGCTTTCCATATTATTCATTGACTTGCCGGGCGCGTCAATTTTTTTGTACCTGGAAAGCTGTCTGAAAAATTCTTCCCTGTATGGTACTTGATGGGAATAAAGGAAATTGCAAAAGTATTTCTTGCTTCGCAATACTTTTTCGGCATCAAAGCTATCTGGTTTGACCAAAGAATAAGGGTCGATTCCATGCCATTGAATACGTTTATACCGGGGGTGACAAATTTCTTCTTCTCGTGGTACACCAAAGGCCCATTCGCAGATAGACATATCCGGTGTGAAATTTTCGCAATAATAAGCTATCCGGATATAGTTGTCGTTTTTCTCCGGGATATCGTTGCCATAGGGGCCAAATAGCACAAAATCTGGTTCCTCACTTTCGATAAACTCATGATCGTAAAGTAACTCGTTAAGGACCTCGGTTTCGGCAATGGCTTTATTCAGGCCGTTCTGAAATCGTATTTTAATTACTTTTTTTTCCAATATGCGTTCAAAAATTCAAATTTCGCCTTCCGGCATCAAAACGAAAATTGATTGAAGATTTTGCAGACATGCTCATTTGCCTAACATTGATTTCATACGCTTCAGTATGAAATAAGGCGTTTTTACAAATAGTATCGTGATCAGATCGGAGGCACTTTTTCCTAAGTGAAATTTGTGATAAATTTTAAGTCGTGCTGCATCAAATAACCATGGGTTTTTGTTGTAGTTACCTCCTCCAAAATGAATAATTGCTGGTGAGTAGGCACCTTCGGGAAGCCAGAATTTATAGTCGCTATCGTTTTTGATGTTGTTAAATCGGGAAAAGCCCGACAAAACATTCAAATCTTTGTGCGATTTAAGTTGATGAACATCGCCCCATATATTGCCATCATCAATTATAGGTTCAATACCATTTGCAGCCAGTGCAATGCCAAACACAGGTTCCTCATTAATGCTGTGCGTGTGTTTTTGAAATGCATGACCCGATTGGCTCAGCGCTCTTACTTTGTTGAAAACCGCGTTGGTTTTTTCACTGGCCACTATCAAATAACATGCCCCGCAGTATCTTACCAAATACGGTATTTCAAACTTTTTTAATATCTCTTTTGCCTCCATGTCGTCCCAGGTTCCGCCGGTAATCTTTGTTCCGATAACGTTGATGGCATCATGATGTAAGCTGAACAAATAGGAGATGTCTCGATAGATCAAAGAATCAGCATCTATAAAAAGCGATCTGGCAGCTGGTGCAACTTTGTCAAACGATAGTTTTATTTCAACGCCTTTGCCTATTATTTCGGGACCGACAATTTTTTTTCTTACCCATTTCAAATCTGCAGGCAAACTGAAATCATAGTCAGCAAGTATGAAGAAAGGAATATTGTTTTGATTGTGAAGCCGGTAGGAGCGTGCAAGTGCAAAAGCAAAATTTAGGTATTTTGGATGGTTGGAAACAACCGTGAAAACCCCATTTTCGATGTAATTGCTTTCCGGATCCAACTATTAATTTTTGTTTGATTTAGTAAACCACACCTTAAGCGAGAGTAAAGCAGTTTGCGCCAGATACTTTAAATAAGAGTGATGTATCCACTTATAACTGTAATAGGCACGCGGGACCTGTGTAAGTTTTTGATATTCGGCCGGGTCAACTGTTTTGAGTGATTCGCTACCCAGATGCGTTACTTTCGAGGCCGGGATGAGGTAGTTTTTTATATGATACTTTTGGATCGTATTGCAATAGTCGGCATCGCAATACCAAAAGATGAGCTTCTCATCAAGCATACCAATTGTATCAAATATCTTTCTTTTCACAAAAATGCACCAACCTACAAGCACGCCCTCATAGCCTTCAAGCGGTGGGCCGGTCTCGTCAAATCCTTCTTTTTTGTGGAAATTTGCGCAGTAAGGGCTGACGCTAAGCATCTCTGGGTTGTTTTGCATAGCTGTGAGTATTGCTTTGGCCCATCCTTTGTGAAATATAAGGTCGTTATTACATAGACAAACATAGTCAGCCGAACTTGCCTTAATGCCTATATTCATGTATTTGTGATAGCCAAAACTAACATCCGGGTACATCGTGGTGGTGCCCGGATACTGGTAAGGTTTTAAACTTTTGTTCGATTCAATGACGATAATATTGAACTCAATTTCTGCAGGGTCCTCAGATTTTAAAAGTGTATCAATTGTTTGATCGGTGAGTCCCTTCAGCTTTTCATCTTTGGCAAAGCTTAGGATAATGATGTCAATTTTTGCGGGCATCAGATAGAAGCTACAATTACAAATTGCGGATATTTCATATCCTCCTGACTGTTAAACAGCAAGAAATTTAAAAGATTAAAAAATTTAAAATTACTGTGTTTGTTTATACCCTCCGCGCGCATTACCCTGAAACCATTACTTTCAAACATACGTCGCATACTTTTTAATGTAAAAAAGCGCATATGGGTTTTATCCATTACACCAGCGTCTTCGTATTTAAAATCTTTGTATCGGAGCAACGATAATATCACGGGATACCAGCGAATATTGGGAATTGATGCTATGATACAGCCTTTAGGGCTTAGTAGTTGTTTACAGGCGTTCAATGCTTCTTCCGGAGCTACCAGGTGCTCCAATACATCGTTAAAAAATATAACATCAAATTGCTGACCGTTAAGTTCTGGCATATCCTTTACAAATAAGCCGTTAATTACCTTATCCAACTTATCTTCCGCGTCCCGGGCAGCTTCTTTGTTAGGCTCAATTCCCCAAACGGTACAGGCACGTTGTGCTTTAAGGGTAAGGCCAAAGCCACCATTGCCACAGCCAACATCAAGCACAGTTTGGCAATCTGCTGGCACAAATGGTATTATTTCAGGCCTGCTATGCAGGTAATAGTCTTGGTTTTTCCCTTCGTAAAGTTGTTCGTAATTCATCGATCAGGTTATGCTAAAAGCGTAATCAATTTCTACCTTGCCTCTAACAGGCAGTGGGTAGGGCAGTAGGTCATCAACCAAAGGTTTTTGTAAGATCCTGAATCGAAGCAGATCAAAGAAGTCTTTATAAAGCAAATTTGATTGCAAATGGATCCCTATTTTATACACACCGGGGAGTAAGGGTAAATTTTTAAGAGAACCACTAATTGAAACGTTTTCGTTCTCGTCAGAAACCAGGTAAAGTTCGTTACAGCGTAAGTCGAAGAAAGCCACCTTTTGTTCAAGTTCATCAAAAATAAATATCGCTGCCGAACTCATATGATTGATCTGGCTACTTTTTATTTTCAATTTAAAGTCCAGATCCTCATGCGACATCAATGTTGACCGGTTGATCCAGAACGATTCTAAAGTAACCTCCGGGCTCATACTCAGGCCTGATACCGTGGTTTTGAGATCTTCCTCTTTCGAATTTCGCATGTAATGATTAACGGCATCGTCAACATCGCCCTTAAATAATATGCCTCCGTTGTTGAGCACCATTCCGCGGTTACAAAGCGTTCGGATTGAATCCATATTATGACTCACAAATAAAATGGTACGCCCTTCGCTTTTGCTAACATCGCCCATTTTCCCGATACATTTCTTCTGAAATTCAGCGTCACCAACAGCAAGTACCTCATCAACGATCAATATCTCCGATTCAAGATGTGCCGCTACAGCAAAGGCTAAGCGTACATACATGCCTGATGAATACCGTTTTACAGGGGTGTCTATGTATCGTTCAACGCCTGCAAAATCTACTATCTCGTCAAATTTACGTTTGATCTCTGCTCTTCGCATTCCCAGAATTGCGCCATTGAGAAAAATGTTTTCTTTGCCGGTTAGTTCAGGGTGAAAACCTGTACCAACTTCCAATAAACTGGCTATCCGGCCCTTTATTTTGATCGTACCGGTAGTAGGAGAAGTTACCCTGCTTAAAATTTTCAATAAAGTACTTTTACCCGCACCGTTACGGCCTATAACTCCAACCGCGTCGCCCTGCTCAATTTCGAAATTCAAATCATTTAAGCTCCATACTATATCGCTGCCGCCTTTGGTTGTCCGATCGTTTACTTCACCTATTCTCAAAAATGGGTCTTCTTTGCCCCGCATCCTGGCCCAAAACCGTTCCAGATCGCGCGAAATAGTCCCTGTACCAAAGTCGCCCAGTTGGTAAGCTTTCGATAATTTTTCCGCTTTAATTACAGTGCTCATTTATACAGTGTCGACAAAGTTCTTTTCTACCTTGTTAAATATGATGATCCCTGACAATAAGATCAGGAAAGTGATCGCTGTGCTATATCCCAGTAAAGCCCAGTCAAAAACTCCATTTCCAAAGAAACCGTAACGAAAACTCTCAATAACCGGTGTAATAGGATTGTACTTAATTAACCAGCTATAACCAGGATATTTTGCTATAACGGTCGACAAGGGATAAATTACGGTAGTAGCATACATCAATAACGGAACGCCAAAGGTTACTACAAAAGCCAGGTCGCGGTATTTAGTGGTAACTGCAGATACCATCATTCCCAAACCCAAACCTAAGGCGGCTATAAGTACGATCAGAAACGGGAATAGCAATACATATAGGTTTAGCTGTATAGTTGTTCCTTTTACAAAAACAAAATACAGTGCTACCATTATGAACAGAATAAACTGTACCGCAAACCTGATCAGGTTGGAGCATACAATGCTGAGCGGCATGATCAGTCTGGGGAAATAAACCTTGCCCATCATCGCCGAATTATCCTTAAATACAGTAGATGTTTTGGTCAGACATTCTGAAAAATAGTTCCAGATAATAGTTCCGGCCAGGTAAAATAGTGGTGCCGGTACGCCATCAGTTGAAATTTGTGCAATTCTGCTGAAAACAACGGTATAGATCGCGACGGTTATTGCTGGTTGTATAAAAAACCAGAGCGGTCCTAAAACGGTTTGTTTGTAAAATGAAACAAAATCGCGGCGCACCAGCAGTAAAAGCAGGTCGCGATAATGCCAGGTATCGCGCAGGTGCAAATCAAATAAACTTGATTTGGGGGCAATTTCAATATCCCATTTTTCTTCAGGCAGCTGGCTCATCTTTTATTAGTCGCAATAGGTTTTGCTGGTAATCATTTTCGTTGAAATATTGCAGACACTGTTTTTGTAATTTTTGTCGGGTTTTAACAGTTAGTGGCGATCTTAAATATGATGAAATAGTTTTCTCCAGTTCATCCTGATCGTTAACATTAATTGCAGTACCCAGTTCCCCGTTTCTTATGGCGTCAACGCTGCCATCTGCATTGCCGCATATTACTGGCAAACCGCATGATAGAGCCTCTATAAACACAATCCCGAATCCTTCTTTTTTACTTGGCAATACAAACAGGTCAGCAAGGAGAAAATAGTCGGCCAATTCCCGTTCACTTAAAAAACCTGTTAGTATAACTTCGTTTTTTACGTTGTACGAAGAAATCAGATCTTTGATACGGGTCTCTTCTGTAGCATCATATTGACCGGCAAGAATATATTTCAGTCCGGAGAATTTTTCTTTCAAATGGCTGATTGCCTTTATAACAAGTTCGTAGCCCTTATACTGTTCGGAAGAAGCCAGGCGGGTTAAAGTAAAGATCACCTGATTTTCGGCGGTAAGGCTATAACGGTTCAATAAATATTCCGGCTTCTCAAATTCTTCCGGATGAATAATAAATGGATCGATAACGTTGTTTAATACAACACATTTACTGCTACCAACATTATGCCATTTTATCATTTGATGTTTTGTGAAATTGCTGACGCAGATGATCTGGTTGCAAAACTTCTTTAAAAAGCTGGTCTTCAAAAAACTGAGTGGACGCCAAACTTCAATGCCATGTGCTACCAGCCAGATTTTGCACTTTGGATTGAGTATTTTCACAATAATGCCAATCAGTGCAAGGTTAATGTGGCTCAATATCAGGATATCGGCTTTACGTCCTTTTGAAATTGTATCGAGGGCCAATCTCATTTTACTTCGACCGAAACCAACAAAGTTTTCTTTTGCCAGGTATTCACTCATCAGGTCGTACCGCGAATCATACAAAGACCAGAGTTTGAAATCCCACTGCTGCTGTTTCGAAATGATATCTAACGAATGAGCCATCGTCCGGGTCATTTTTTGAATGCCGCCGGTAGTACTAAACGTTTGTAAGGTTAACAGGATTATTTTTTTAGACATACCGTTGTATTTGGTATAAGGCAAATACTTTCGACCAGTGCATGGTGTTCTTTTTAAAGTCCTTTACAATTTTTCTGGCTCTTTTGCCGTGATAACTGCTTTCGTCATTTATTTCGTGGTGCTCTCTCATCCACTGTTGCAGCGGGAAAGTGAAGCCCATTTTTGAACGATCCCACACTGCTCTGGGTAGCAGATTATTAAAACTGTCGATCAACAATTTTTTCGGTTGATTTTCGTCGAACCTGATATCTATAGAAATTCTTTCTGCTATAGCCTTAAAGTCCTCGTCTAAAAACGGCACTCTTACTTCCAGACCATGGCTCATTCCCATAACATCGGTGTCGCGCAATAGCTGATTTTGCATGTAAAGATTTAGTTCAAGCCAGGCAGCATCCTCCTCATTGTAGTTTTTGATCCTTGAGATGGATTTATTGTTGAATAGTATGTCTTCCACTTCGCCCAGGTCCATATTTAATATATCAGCGATATCTGTCGGTGAATAATGACCACGAAGTAATAAATAGTCGGCTATAGGGTGGTTATAGGTCAGAAAAGAAATTTTTCGGTATTTATCCGAACTAAAAAGCCGGGCAGCAGAGAATGAGACTGGCGGAAATTGTCTTAACTTTTTTAGAAATTTGATCCTGCTGAATGAAGGATACCCACCGAAAAGTTCATCGGCGCCTACTCCCGAAAGTACAGCTTTTAAGCCATCCTGGTGAGCGAAACGGCTAATGAACCATGTATTGATGCCATCAGTTGTTGGCATATCCATGTCGCCGATTATTTGAGGGAGAAACTCTTCAAAATCTTCCTGTCGTACCAGGTGAGCGTACTTTTCTCCCTTTATCTCTTCAAGAACCAGGTTTTGATACATGCGTTCATCATACGCTTTTTCGTTGAAGAAAATTGAAATGGTTTTCAATTGGGCCAATTGATGCTGATTGGCCAGCAAAGTGATAATACTTGAATCAGTACCGCCACTGAGAAATACGCCAATAGGCGCATCTGCAACCAGCTGGCGTTCAACGGCCCGGGTTAGTCCCGTTCTGATCAATTCTCTGGCTTCCAGGACATCATATATTTTTGCTGGCGAATTTGCTACGTGATAAGAGTGTATTTCGAAAGTGTCCTTTTTATGGTCCCAGCATAAAAATTCACCTTTTGGGAGGCTAAATACATCTTTCTGCGTGGTATAAGGTTCGGGAATATGGCCGTATGCCAGAAATCTGACCTGCCAGCTTTTGTCTGCCTCTGTCGCTATTCCGGCCTTTTTTAAGGCCCTGACCTCAGAGGCAAAACTTAGCTCGGTATCTTCAATATGATAATACAGAGGTTTTACGCCCGAACTATCGCGTACCAGGTAAGTGCGCTTTTTTTCTGTATCATAAAGCCCGAAAGCAAATATCCCTCTTAATTTGGAGAATGACGACATGCCCCAGTGCAGGTATGCCTGTATAATTACCTCGGTGTCGGTATTAGAGTTAAACCTGGCACCAAGCGAGACCAATTTTTCTTTTAAGTCGAGGTAGTTATATATTTCGCCGTTAAACGTGATCCATACTTTGTTTTGTACATCCGACATCGGCTGATGTCCGTTCTTGCTGAGGTCGATGATAGACAATCGCCTATGCCCAAAAACAAGGCCCGAATTTTCATCCGAATAAATACCTTCATCATCGGGCCCGCCATGCTCAAGTGCATGGCACATTTTAATTACTTTTTCACGAGTCTCCTGCAGGCTACTTCTTTTGGAGACTATTCCAGCTATTCGGCACATATTATTGGGGTACAATCACAGCTTCGCCTCGTAAGTCACATTGTTTTTATGTAACTTATTAGTATACAGCAATTTAAAAAAATACAAAAAAGGTATGCTGTGAAAATATATCGTCATTAAAATAAGTCAAAAAATAGCAATACACAGATATAAAACTTATGCACATCTGGGTGCCGAATGTTAAAATCTGCTGATCAGCGAAGTTGCAATTTGGATAATTATCGAACAGCCAAGGCTTTCGAGTCGGAGCGCCAACTGTTTTTGCGAACGGTAGGATATGATCTCCCCTGTCATTCCTTTTAAAGGACCGGCTTTAATAACGATCTTTTCACCCGGAAGCAGGCGCTCTTCTGTTATTTCCATTTCGAGCGAACTAGCCATCAGCAGCCTTAGGTCATTGATTTGTCGTTCGGGCATTGAAGCTATTTTATTACCAAAATAAATAAAACGGGATACGCCTTTGGTCATCAGTACTTCGGCTTGTTCCTGTTCTGTTATTTTAACAAAAATGTAGGATTTGATAAATGGCTCCTCCACCCATTTTTTTCGATCGCTCCATTGCTTTTGCTGGCGCTTCAGCGGTAAATAAACTTCAATCCCTTTGTTTTCGAGTGCTAGCTGAGCTTTCTTTTCAGCTCGTGGATATGTATAAACCGGATACCATTTATCAGCCGACTTTAACCTGCTGTCCATTTACTTTATCCAACGCCTAAAATCCCACCATTTATGCTGTTTTTTGTCGACATAATAGTCTGAGCCTTCGTAACCGCTATAGTCAGAATAGTAATAATAATGTCCTCCCGAATATTCGCCGGTGAACTTGGTGGTATAATAGCGCGAATGCAATAAGTCTTCGGCAAAAGCATTTAATATGATCACCGTGTTATCAAGGTGATACTCATTGGCTATACGCTGTGGTACCGTAGCGGCATAAAATTTTGATTTACCGGACCTGATCACGAAAATGTTGATGTCACTCATCCTGATCAAGGGAATGGAGTCTGATACCAGACCAATAGGTGCCGTATCGATCATGATGATATCATATCTTTTTCCAAGTTTTTCTATTAATTCATTCATCCGTTTGCTGTGCAGTAATTCGGATGGGTTGGGTGGTACCGGACCGGAAAGAAGAATGTCGAGATTTGGCTGACTTGTATGCCTGATGATATCATCTTCCTCGCATTGATTTGCCAGATAATTGCTAAGCCCCTTGTCGTTTGGCAGATTGAACGTTTTGTGCAAACGCGAGCGGCGTAAGTCGGCAGCGATCAAAATGATCTTCTTATCGATCAATGAAAGGGTACTTGAAAGGTTTACAGCGATGAACGACTTTCCTTCGCCTGCAACTTCAGAGGTTATGCAGATGATCTTACTCGATTTTTCCGAAGCTATAAAATTAAGGTTAGTACGTACCGACCGCACAGATTCGGCAAAAATTGATTTAGGTCTGGCAAGTGCAAGTATTTGGGTATTGTCATCATCAATTTCGTCCGGAAATTTACGGATAACCCCAATAATTGGAATTGTGGTCAGGCTTTCAACCGTTTCTTTGTCGTAGATATAAGGATTTAAAATACGTATCAAAACAATCAAACCAAGTCCGATAGCGAAACCAATAACCAATGCCGTACGGTGGATCGTATGTTCTTCGGGCGAAACCGGGCTAAAATTGGCCTCGGCTGGTTCAATTATCGCTGCACCAGGGACTATCGCTGAACGACTGATCTGGGCATCGAGTCTTTTTTCGGAAAGAAATGAATATACCTTATCATTGATCTCAAAATCGCGCTTAAGATTGATCAGGTCCCGCTCGGCAGCCGGCAAGGTGGCAATTTTTGCGTTTACTTTTTCTATCTGACTATCCAGGTAGCTAATGTTTTTATTGATTCGTACACTGGTAGCATCAATATTATTTAAAGCAGCATTCTTAACCTGTAATATCTGCTCATCTATATCGCGTATTGCCTGCGAATTTGGATTATATGTCTTAAGCAAAGTATTTCGCTCTACCAGTAAATTGTCTAAACTCTGTATAAGGCCACTAAGCAGCGGGTCAATTACACCCTCCAGGTTAAGATTCAGGCTAACTTTATCTTTGTCTTTTGCTATCTGGTCCTTTAACTGATCAATTGCTATCAATTGCAATTTAAGAATTTGCCGCTGCGAGCCAATTTCCTTTACCTGGCTAAACTCCAACTCAGTAGCTGAAGTTACGTCCATGATCTTTGAATTAGCTTTAAACTTTTCAATCGAGTTCCCCGAGCCTTTTACGCTATTTGATAAGGTCTCCAATTGATTGTCAATAAATTTGATCATGTTGGTGGCCGAAAGCGTCTTCTGGCTTTTGTCGTAGCTCAGGTATTCTCTCATTATGGCATTCAGTATATCAGCGGCAAATTGAGGGTTAGAATCGGTTTCCTGCAGAGAGATAATATTTGAATTTTTCACCACCTCATTGGTATGCAGCCCACCTTTAACACGCCCTACAAAATCTTCAGGCGTATTAAACTTAAACATGAATATTGTATTCCTGGCTAATTCACCGGGGTTCTTAATGCTGAAAGAGGTATTTGCAATAGTTATTGGCGTGTTATAACTATAAATTTTATGAATAACCTTTCCGTTGTTCTTAAAACTAAGGTCGAAACTCCCTGGCGAAACAGGTTTAAAAGTGATTATATCTCTGAAGAAATTAACACTGTCGAAGTGCAGAAAATCTATATCAAGAAGTTTTTGAGGATAAACGTCACTTGTTCTAACTCTGCCAGAAATGAAAAAGCTTACCCTGCAATCGAGGTCTTTGATCGCATTGAGGATCAGTGTTCGGCTTTGCAGTACAAATATTTCGCTTTGGATCTTTGATGGTCCGCGATCGTTATTGTTAATGATTCCTACAAGGTCCGAAAATTCAGATTTTTTCTCTTCAATTTTAAGTGTAGCCGAAGTAGCATAAGTTTTTGGAGTATACCAAAGGTAAATGTAAGAAATAGCCGCGCATACAACTACTGAAGCTGCGATCCAGTACCATCGGCTCAGTAATATTTTCCCTATTTTGTAGTAGTCAACTTCCTGGTTTGGAAGTTTCCGTATTATCTTATCAGTTTCTTGCATTTAGCGGTGAATAAGCGTATAAATGATCAGCGCTGTGTTAAGTATGATCAATCCGGGCTGCAAGGTTGTTGTCACACTTTGTAACTGATCATTTTTGATAGCCCGTTTATTTTGAGCT
>CAISPD010000170.1 GCA_903887275.1 uncultured Mucilaginibacter sp. | reverse complement strand
TGAAATGCTTTCCTGAAATTCAACTGCCCGGGGAAGTTCGAACCATCAGCCAACCAAACAGTTAGTGCTTTTGAGCCGAGTTCGACGCCATGGCGGATGACTTCAATATTGTGTTCAATTGCCTGCTTTCTCACGCTGGCGTCAACATGATGCAGCGAGCCAAATTTATAGCTCAAAGCCTGCCCGGGTTGATCCTGGAAGGTATTGGAGTTTACCGCATCAAATTTAAGCTGGTATTGAGAAGCAAGTGCTTTTATATCCGTATAGTTTTGAGGAATATCCCAGGGAATATGCAGTGAAATTGCACCGCTTGAGCGGTTCAAAGCATGCAGCAGGCCTACATCTTCAATCTTTTCTTCCAAATTGCGTGGCTCTCCTCCTCCGCTAAAACGCCCAAAGCGGGTGCCACCAGTGCCAAGCGCCCAACTTGGTATGGCAATATTAAATGCAGCAAGTTTTTGCACCACAGCATCAGCATCAACAATATCTGTAGCTATAAAATCAAATCTTCGGCGATGCGCATTAAACTGCTGCTCGTTGTGGTCTTCTATTAATTTAGCATTTATTGGCATGATATTATGGTTGATGAATTGGTCAGGTTAAATAAAAAACTTCTTTTAGAGGAATACTTACCGGAGATCGATCAGGATTTACTTCCATGATATCACTCATGTAGGCCCACCACTTTTGCATGATGGCCTGCGCAGGTAAATTATCCAGTGCAGCCTTGTTCTCCGCTTTTAAAAAACCGAACAAACTTCCGCTCTCTTCCTCCAAAAAGATCGAATAATCAGATATACCGGTTTGCTTTAGCAGGGAAGATAGTTCAGGCCATAGCTGGTCATGGCGTTTTTTATATTCCGCTTCAAAACCGGGTAATAATTTCATTTTAAAAGCTAAGCGATCCATGCCATTATAATTTACTAACGCACAAATGCTGCTGCTAAACCCCCGTCAACATTCAGCACATTACCAGTGGATTTATTCAGCAAACCGCCAACCAGTGCAAAACAGGCATTAGCAATATCGTCGGGTAAAATTATTTCATTGAGCAGCGTGCGTTTGGCATAGTAGGCAGGTAATTCTTCTACGGTAATGCCGTAGGCTTTAGCCCTGCCCTCGGCCCAACCACCTGCCCAGATATTACTGTTGCTTATAACCGCATCAGGGTTCACCGTATTTACACGGATCTTATCCCCTCCCAGCTCTGCCGCATTTAAACGGCTCAAATGAAGCTGCGCAGCCTTGGCACTACCGTAGCCAGCATTATTGGGGCCGGATACCAGGGCATTTTTACTTACAATATTGACCACATCGCCTCCTGTATTCTGCTTTTTCATAAGCGCAACGGCTGCCTGTGTTACCAAAAACTGGCCCTTTACCAATACATCATATAAAATATCCCAGTCTGTTTCTGTATGATCGGCTATTGATTTTGAGATCGATAAGCCTGCATTGTTTACCACAATATCTATCCCTCCAAAAGCCAATGCCGTTGCATCAAATGCCTCTTTTATCTTTGCACCATTGGTCACATCCAAAACCACCGAAGTAAAGGAATCCTTTCCAAATTTGCTTTTAAACTCAGCGGAGGCACCTTCCAGGCGCTCGGCATTCATATCATTAAGTACAACAACGGCGCCTTCCTCTGCGAATTTTTTGGCAATGGCCTTCCCTATCCCACCTGCACTACCTGTTACCAAAGCAATTCTGCCCGAAAGTGGTTTAGCCTTAGGCATGCGCTGCAATTTGGCTTCTTCCAACAACCAGTATTCAATATCAAAAGCTTCCTGACGTGGCAAAGAGGTGTAGGACGAAATTGCTTCGGCACCTTTCATTACGTTGATGGCATTTGTATAAAATTCTGCTGCTACCCGAGCAGTTTGTTTGTCCTTCGAAAATGAGAACAGACCTACACCGGGATATAGTATGATCACGGGATTAGCATCACGTATAGGCGGACTATCAGGGTGTTTGCAACTGTCGTAGTATTCTGCATATAATTTACGATAGGCCTCAAATGCCGGCGCCAGACGCTCTTTAATAGCATTAGTATCTGATAAATCCTCATCTGGCTCAAGGTCTAGCACCAGCGGACTTATTTTCGTTCTTAAAAAATGGTCGGGGCAACTGGTACCCAGCGGTGCCAGCCGTTGCAGATCTTTGGAATTAATAAATTCCAACACCCGCGCATCCTCAGTAAAATGACCGATCATATGCCGCTCGCTGGAGCAGAAGCCTCTTAACAAGGGCGCGATGGTGGCTGCCTGTTTCCTACGTTCTGTTTCATTGAGGCCTTCGATCTTTTGACCGCCAAAAGCCGGACCATTATTGGCATAATTATCTTCAAGGAATTGAGCGCATTTTTCGATCACTTCCAGCGTGTTCACATAACTTTCGTATGCAGTATCGCCCCAGGTAAATAAACCATGTGAGCCCAGCATGATACCGATGATACCGGGATTATCGTCGAGGCATTGTTTCAATTTTAAGCCCAGATCAAAGCCAGGCCGCTGCCATTCAACCCAGCCTATTTTACCGCCGAACAATTCCTGGGTAATTCGCTTGCCATCCTTTGCAGCAGCGATAGCAATAGCAGCATCAGGATGCAGGTGGTCGATATGTTTAAAAGGCAAAAATCCGTGTAAGGGTGTGTCTATTGAAGGCGCTTTGGAATCCAGATCGTATATACAATGGTTAAATAAGGCAACCATTTCATCTTCATGGTCCAAACCACGGTAAATAGATCTCAAGCTACGCAAACGATCGGCGTATAAAGCCGCCAGTCCGCTTTTCTTTAAGGTCCCCAGATCGCCGCCTGAGCCTTTTATCCACATTACTTCAACTTCATCACCCGTTAATGGGTCGGGGCTTAAAACTTTGCATGATGTATTACCACCACCATAATTGGTCAAACGCAGATCTGCACCCAATAAGTTTGAGCGGTAGATCAATAAAGCAACTTCATCGCCAGCCAGTTCGGCTGCTTTCTTTTCGTCCCACAGATAGCTTACGTGCCGGAAGGTCATTTTTTAATTAGTGAATGAGTGATTATTTAAACTATATATTCGTCTTTCGAACTTACGCGGACTTCCCGACTTCAGGACTAAAAAAATTATTTGATCGAATTACCGTACCCAACAATTAAAACCGAAACAATGATTGTTAGAATACCTGTTAATACCGTATAAAGTGCTTTTCGGCTTACGCCTTTCCATTCTTTTAGCGCCAGGCCCCAGATATTGGCAGTGAGGATAATAAAAGCCATATGTAAAATCCAGCTGCTGGCGCCATTGCCCAATCTGCTTTCTCCCATACCATAAAAAAAGAACTGCAGGAACCAGGTAGTGCCTGCAAGCGCCGAAAACAGGTAATTAGCTTTCAAAGGCGTTTTTTTATCGGTATAGTTCCCAAAAGTACGATTTCGGGCGTTGAGTATCATGCACCAGATAAAATTGGTAGTTAAACCACCCCATAGCAGCACGATGTAGGTAACATTATTCCTGAACAAAAACTCGCCCTGGCCCGGATGTGCGGCCTTCCAAAGATTGCCTGCCACATGTGCCATTGAAGAACCAGCATCCAGCCCGAAAGCGAAACAGGCACTTAAAACACCACTTACAATAGAAACAAACAGGCCTAAACCAAATTTATATTCGGCATTATTTGATTTAACATCGCTTTTTGACAGATCGCGCTCTTTAAGCGTTCCTGCCCGGCCGCAAATTATGATACCTAATACACATACTGCTATACCAAACAATACCCATTGCCCCCAATGGCTATGCAGTAAAGTATTGAAACTATCCTTACCGGGTGTAGGGTTAAAATTGTAGTAAAAAGATGGTATCAGCGCCCCAAACACCGAGCATAAACCCAAAATGATGGTACTGCCCAATGATACGCCCAGGTAGCGCACACCTAGACCATAAGTTAGGCCGCCAATACCCCAGAGCACCCCAAACAGGTAAGTATAAAACAGCACGCTGCCGCCAGTCTGCTGAATGATATGAATAAAACCCGGAATAGTAAGCCATGCTGCCACAAAAGGTGCCAGAAGCCAGGAGAATATCCCTCCGGTTATCCAGAAACTTTCCCAGGCCCAGCCTTTAACTTTTTTGTATGGGATATAAAAACTGCCGGACGCAAAGCCTCCAATAAAATGAAAAATAACACCAAAGAGGGCCTGCATAATAAAAAGGTATTAATTGGTTTACGCTACTGCAGAATTAATACGCTAATTTAACTTTCCGGCTGAATGTTGGCTAAGAAAAATGAAGATATTTTGCTTTTGGGGCATTTTGTACTTTTTCAGGCTTTCTGCTTTTATCCGTTGTTTTGATACATTTGATAGCCAAGTTTTTAATATGAACAATCCAATCAACCAGATTTTTATAAAAAGGGCTTTTAAAAATGCTGCTTTTCTGCTGATTTGCTGTTTTGCAACTCGGATCGCCAATGGACAAACGACCAGCGACTGGCTGATAAAGCCCCTGAAAATCAAAGCCCAGGTTATCGTGGACCGGGACCAGAAAAATATCACATTGTACAATGGCCTGGTAAAAAGGGTTTTCAGGATAAAGCCTAATGTGGCTAGTGTTGATTATGAGAATCTGTCTAATGGCCAGCAATTGCTCAGAGCAATCAAGCCTGAAGCAAGCGTTACCATCGATGGTCGTTCTTATAACGTAGGTGGTTTGTATGGCCAAACCGAAAATGCTTACCTGCAGGCCGACTCCATTAACAAATACCAGGCCCATGAAGATGACTTTTACCTGCGGAACTATACCATTAGCGACCTTCATCCCTATATTGAATGGAAACCCGTTGGCTGGTCAATGGGCAATAAACAAGCCAGTGGCAAAACGCTAACTTTTAGCTATAATTCGAACTTATCGTCATTGAAAGATATTTGTGTAAATGTAAATTATGAGTTGTTTGATGGTATTCCACTGATCGTTAAATCAGTGACGATTGAAAACAAATCCAGGCATAGCATCAAGCTAGGCCGTACAACCAACGAAATATTAGCCCTGGTTGAAGAAGAGAGCGCTGTGGTTGGCTCGCCTGAGCAAATGAAAAAACAGCATGGTATCTATGTGGAAACAAATTATGCGTTCAACAATGCGATGCGGTATGACCTGAGTGACCAAACCACACACTGGCTCGCCGATAGCGCCTATACCTCGCAGGTGAATTATAATTACCAAACGCCTTGCCTTCTGGAGATTTACCCGGAGAAAGTTACCGGTGTTGTTTTAAACCCCGGTGAAAGCTTCCGTTCGGTACGTACCCACGAATTACTGATGGATAGTTATGACCGCGAACGGCGGGGTTTGGCTATCAGAACAATGTACAGAACTGTTGCACCCTGGACAACGGAAAACCCAATTTTCATGCACCTGGTCAGCCGTACTGATGATGAAGTTTACCGGGCTATTGACCAATGTGCCGCTACCGGATATGAAGCATTGATATTGAGCTTCGGTAGCAATTGTGATATGGAAGATACAAGTGCAACTAATATAGCCCGTTGGAAAACCATCACAGGCTATGCACATAGCAAAGGCATAAAAATTGGAGGCTATTCACTTTTTAGCTCACGCCGGATAAGTGATGAGGATGATGTCATCGACCCTAAAACCGGCAAACCGGATGCGGCTGCATTTTTTGGAAACGCGCCCTGTCTGGGTAGTAAATGGGGTCTTGCCTACATCGCCAAACTAAAAATGTTTATCGCCAATACCGGCTTTGATATATTTGAGAATGATGGCCCTTACCCTGGTGATGTTTGCGCCAGCACGGTTCACCCGGGTCATACAGGACTGGAAGATAGCCAATGGAAACAGATGGAATTGCAAAAAGGCCTTTACCGCTGGTGCCGCGAACAAGGTGTCTATGTAAATGCACCCGACTGGTATTTCCTTGATGGCAGCAATAAGATTGGTATCGGTTACCGTGAGGTGAATTTTTCCCTGCCCAGGCAGGATCAGAAAATACTTAACCGGCAAAATATCTATGATGGACTCTGGGAGAAAACGCCTGCCATGAGCTGGGGCTTTGTACCGCTAACCAAATATCAGGGTGGCAGTGCTGATGCCGTTTTGGAACCACTTTCCGAACACCTGGAGGATTATACGCAGTTGATGATGCAATATTATGGCGCAGGTGTGCAGGCTTGTTATCGGGGACCTCGTTTGTACGACACAGAAAAAACCAGGATCGAAGTAAGAAAAGTAATAAGCTGGTATAAAAAATACAGGACCTTATTAAACTCGGATGTTATCCATTTACGCCGGGCCGACGGGCGGGATTGGGATGGAATAATGCATGTTAATCCCACTTTAAAAACCAAAGGCATGGTGATGCTTTACAATCCCCTCAAAGAAAAAATCACGCGCACAATTCAGCTACCACTATATTATACCGGACTAAGCAGTAAGGCACTGATCAAAGAAAAAGATGGGATTGCCAGCAGCTATGTGCTGGGGAGAGATTATTCCGTAAAGCTGCATTTTACATTACAGCCTGGCGCTTATACCTGGTTTGTTATCGAATAATTTGGGGGAGTCGAAGCCTCCGTACAAGCCAGTATTTCATTACCGGTTTGTTACCTTCAACAGATCACCCTGGATTATTCTACCCAGACGGTTATGTTCCTGCTTGCATTATCTTCCATAAACAGAATACGGCCGGCAGGCAACTGATACTGTTTCATAATCTGCAACCCGGCCTTAAAGGCGTCGAGGATTGCTTTCCTCCGTTGGGGTTTGATCGAAAAGTCTCTAAGTTCGGCAGCCATACTCCAGGGACATAAAGCTCTGGCGTTGGACGTTCCTGTTTTGCATCCTTCAAGGGGTGGAAATAATTCCATCCAAACAGATCTGGGTGCGTAAGCAGCTTCGCAAATGTCGCCAAACTCTGTTGGCATACTCAGCGGGTCGGCAATCAGCATATGATCTCTCATAATACGTTTTTGTTTACTAACGTATATTTGACGAACCAGGTTACCTTTTGTTTAATTAAAGTTACTAACGTTCAGAGAGTTATTAACATTAGTTGACTGGATTGGTTGTATTGGTTTTTTTAGTTGTATTGGCAATAAGTTAAGTAATCCCTAATGCCAAATGACTAATGCCAAATGACCTAATACCTAATACCCCTAAATCAACCCCTTCCCTACCGTATAGAACATAGCAACCGCAGCTGCGCCCATGGCGATAAAAGTTACCCATAGGATAATTTTTGATAACAAGCCGCTTTTGTATTCGCCCATGATAGCGTCGCTGGTGGAAATTTTGATGATGAGGAAGAGGAGTGGAACGGCAGCAACGCCGTTGAATACTGCCGCATAGACCAGGGCCTTTACCGGATCTACACCGATAAAGTTGATAGTAAGCCCAACTATGGTGGCTATGATAATTACACCATAAAAGCCCTGAGCACGTTTTAACTTAAGGTTGAGGCCAGATTCCCAATTGACAGCCTCGGATACGGCATAGGCAGCCGAACCTGATAAAACCGGTACCGCCAGTAACCCAAGACCGATGATACCAACTGAAAAGATCAGTTTAGACAGGTAGCCGGCATGAGGAAAGGAATGAACCAATGGTTCTAATGCACGTGCTGCGTCGGAAGCTGTATTGATATCCTTTACTCCGCTCTGGTGTAAAACTGTAGCGCCTACCAGGATGATGCACCAGGTAGTGATCTCAGATATCAGCATTCCGGTATTATTATCCAGCCGCATTGCACGAATGCTGTGCCAATGTATAAGCGGTTTGCCTTGTTGCATGGTACCGTTTTCCTTAGCCTCCTCTACCTCCTGCGAAGCTTCCCAAAAAAACATATAAGGCGAAATAGTAGTTCCAAGTACTCCGGTTATAATAAATAAAAAGGCAAAACTGAGCTCCATATGAGGCACCACGCTAGCTTTAAGCACCGTTAGCCAGGGTTGCTTAACAATGAATGCCGTGATAGGATAAGCCAACAGCGTTAAGGCGAGCCATTTTAGTATGCGGGCGTAATTTCTGTAACTTGTAAATATCTCCAGTATCAGCATTAATGCAGTAAACAGTAACATCAATATAACAAAATTGACCGGCACTATTAACGTCGCTGCAGAAGCCATCGCGCCTATATCTGCTCCAATATTAATGGTATTGGCCACAACTACCAACCCCACTACAGTGTAAAGCACCCCTTTGCTATAATGCTCTCTTACTACAGCAGCAATACCTTTGCCGGTAACCATGCCGATGCGGGCACAAGCTTCCTGTACGCCCATCATCAGCGGGAGCATGTACAAGGCTGTCCATAATTGTCCGTAACCAAACTGAGCGCCTGTTTGCGAATAGGTAGCAATACCCGATGGATCATCATCAGCGGCACCGGTTACAAGTCCGGGCCCCAGAAGTGTGAAAAAACGCCAAAACCTGCGCTTATGTGTTTTGGGTTGCTCTTTTGATTCCATTTTGCTATTGCACTAAATTAAGCATGATAACTGTAAGATAACAGCAAGGCTAATTCTTTGTTGGCATAGTGGCAAATTAAAGGCAAGTTATATTTAAGAAAAGCTGCCAGCTTCTAAAACAAAAGGCTTCCCATTTATTGAGAAGCCTTTTATCATCGCTTAAATTCAAGCTTAAAGTTTCAGCGGAGAATTACTGTAAACGTGGTATTCGCCCGGAGCCAGCGTAGTTTGATAAGCAGCATTGGTAACATTGATACTGGTACCATTCAGGTTATCATACCAGGTGCCTGTTGCCGGAAAATTTATCGTCACCGATGATGGCACCACGTCAAAATTGCCCACTACTTCTACATTGGTTCCATCTGGCCCGAGGAGCTGGATAAATTTATAGGCGCCACGCAGATTATAGGTAAAAGTGGATGTTGTAAATACCGGGTTATTTACCTTATACCTGATCATATCTGAATATATCTGGTAAAGGTGATGCCTGTTGGGGTCGCTCATGTACTCCCAGCGTGGTGGCTTATCACCAAGGCGTCCGCCCGCGTCGATACTAACATCGTAGCCTCTTTCGCCAAATTGCCATAACATTTTTGGCCCGGGCGATGAAAACATAAATGCAGCTCCCATTTCGCAGCGGCGAAGGCCGGTTGCAAGATCTTTTATATTATACGAACCATTGCTATTGGCATATTGCTCGTTTTTAAACTGCAGACGCTCCTGGTCGTGACTTTCAAAATAACAGACATTACCTGTTGCCGTATTAAATCCCCAGGAGTCGTAAAACAAGCCGGTAAGGTCCCATGGTCCTCCCGAATCATTGTAACTCATTAAAGCCTGTTCGGCATTACCGCTTAGGTTTGCCCACATCATCATGCCTTGCGATGCTAAAACCGCCTCTTCCTGGTTAACTGCAAAATGTTCCAGTATTGTATAAAAAGTAGGGTCGATACCCTTCATATAATTGTTATAGGTTTCCCACAGCGAAATCCGACTATCATCATAAGCCGCCCATGCTGCCTCGCTGTTCCCCGAATTTACCTGGGTATAACCTTTGGATTCGTCAAATCGGTAACCATCAATATGATATTCCTGCATCCAGTATTTCATTACATTTTCGGTAAAATACCGGGTTGCACTACTTTGATGATTCATCTGGAAGCCCACAGCATCCGGGTGCATATTGGCTTGATCGAGCCATGGATTATTGGCGGCCGGCTGATTATTGGCGGCATCCCAATACATTTGAACTAATGGCGATGAACCAAACTGATCTTCCAAAACTATATCCTGTATAACCGCAATGCCTTTGGCATGGCAGGCATCTATAAATGTTTTATAGTCATTTGGCGTGCCATAATACTTATCCAGCGCAAACATAAAATTAGAGTTATAACCCCATGAATCGTTGCCTTCAAATTCGTTAACGGGCAGCAATTCAATGGCATTACAGCCCAGGTTAGCGATATAATTCAGCGTATCTGTTAATGTTTTATAGCTGTGTGTACCAACAAAATCGCGAATGAGCAATTCATAAATCACAAGATTTTTCGGATCGGGTCGCTTAAAATTGCTCACCTGCCAGGAGTAAGCCGGGGCACTATACCAAAAGGTACTTACAATGCCGGTAGCGCCCGCTGGATAAGATTTAAGGTTGGGATAAACCGAAGAAGGAATAGAAGCATCGTTTGATGGATCGAGCACCTTGTGCGTGTAAGGGTCAGCCACCTTCAGGTAGCCATCGATCAGGTATTGATAAGCGTATTCTTTAGCCGGATCAAGATTATCTATCTGCACCCACCAACGCGTACCATCAACGGAATTCTTCATCGCCGTAGGTTGCCAGCTGTTGAACTCGCCGATAACCGCTACAGAATTTTTTGAAGGAGCATAAAGGTTAAATATAACAGACTTGCCACCGTTGATAAAAGTAACCCCATCGTTTGAACCGGCAGGGGGATCTACCCCATTTTGATTTCCGGTAACGTTCCCGGAACCACCCGTGTTTTTAGGAGCCTTGCTGCATGAAGACAAAAAGGCTAACAGTACAACACTCAAAAACAGGGGGAAATATCTTCTCATCATAAAATATAAAATTGGTTTATAAAATTAAATCGTTTTTTTCGAAAAAACGAAAAGGGCCCGAAATAAAACGGGCCGTCGTACTAAAATTACCGAAATACTTACAACGGCAGGCTATAACATACCCGGCAACGGGGCTCATAGCTTTCTTTCTCGCCCAATAAAACCGTAGATTCTTCGGCAACCCTGCGAAAAGAGTAAAGCGCCGGATGGCCGCATTTTACGCAAACGGCATGTACTTTTGTAACCGATTCGGCGATAGCCATTAAGGCTGGCATATGACCGAAAGGTTTGCCTTTGTAGTCCATATCAAGACCGGCTACGATCACCCTGACACCCTTGTTAGCCAGGACATTGCAGACATTGACAAGCTCATCATCAAAAAACTGTGCTTCATCGATGCCTACAACTTGCACCTCATTGCCGAGCAGCAAAATTGACGCCGAATTATCAACCGGCGTTGAATGAATGTAATTGGCATTATGCGATACAACTGCAGTTTCGTCAAAACGTGTATCGGTACGTGGTTTAAATATCTCAACGCTGAGCCTGGCAATTTGTGCCCTTCGGAGTCTCCGGATAAGCTCCTCTGTTTTACCTGAAAACATGGAGCCACAGATGACCTCGATGCTGCCGCCTAATTCGGTCACCCGCTTAAAAACATCCTCGTTGTATAGCATTGTAAACTCCCCGGTAAAGGCAAATATCATAATTAAATCCTATTTTTGATAGAATTTTCAATACGTCGCCATGAAGCAACAGGAGGTTTTTAAAAAGATAGGAGTCATTTTAAAAGAGCTCAACGAGCAGTATGAATACCTCGGACAGGCTGATGAACAATTAAACGACCTGGAACTTGAGTTATTTGTAGCCAATGCGCATTTCCTTGCCGATCATTCGGAAGTGCTTCGCAAGCTAAACCAGCAGTTTGTGCCCCCAGCTATAAGCCCAGACGAAGCCCCGCAAATACCTGCCGAAAAGTTTTTTGAACCCGTTGTACAACAGATTATCAATGAACAACCGCCGATCATTGTAGCTGAAGAACCCGCCCCGGTATTTGAATTTGAGGCTCCAAAGTTGGAAAACCCCAAATCAGAAACTATTGAACAAGAAGTAGTGCCTGAAATCAGCGAAGAGCCCGAGATCATTAAACACGAACTGGTGATCGATGAATCGGAACTTTGGGAAGATGAAGAAGATACTGGTTTTGATATTGAAGAAGTAACCGAACATCCCCAAAACATTATCCATACTCCCGTTACAAAAGACCCGGTATTACCTGTTTTAAAAGACCCTGAGCCACTTGAAACCAAAAAGGCAACTGCGGCACCGGTGATCAGCGTTACTGAACCAGCAAGCCCCAAAGCCGCCAATATTGAATCTGAGGAGCCGCTAACCGTAAATCAGATGATAGCGGCCCAGCTTCAAAAAACCGGAAGTCTGTCGGAACAGCTTCACGCACAATCTATCAGCGACCTGAAACAAGCTATTACGCTAAACGACAAATTACTCTACATTAAGGACCTTTTCAACGGCTATAATTTAGCATACAGTGAAGCCATTGACCTGCTGAATCGCTGCCATTCATTTGAGGAAGCAGAAGAATTCCTGAGAAATAATTACGCTGTGAAAAACCAATGGGAAAGCAAGCAGGCAACCGCAGAAAAATTCTATGAACTGCTGCGCAGGAGATTTGCCTGAGCGTTGGAACGTTTTAACGTTGGAATGTTGTAACGTTGGAAGGTTGGAAGGTTGCAATGCTGGAAAGTTGGAAGCTTGGAACGCTGGGATGTTGTAACGTTGGAATGCCGGAAAGTTGGAAGGCTGGTGTCAATAGATTATTCCCATCCGGTTTGAATCCAGCTTGATCAAAATGAAGATCATTACCGTAAAACTTAATAATGAGGACCCTCCATAGCTGATCAATGGGAGTGGTATGCCGATAGAAGGCACTATTCCAATGGTCATCCCAACATTAATAAATACATGGAAGAAGATAGCCGATGCAACCCCATAGGCATAAATTCGGGAGAATGGCGATCGTTGCCGTTCGGCAATGCGTATGATTCTAAGCACCAGTAACAGGTATAAACTAAGCACTACAGTAGAGCCGGCAAAGCCCCATTCTTCTCCTACAGTACAAAAAATAAAATCCGTTTGCTGTTCGGGAACGAAGGCAAATTTTGTTTGCGTGCCGCGCATATAACCCCTGCCCCACATCTTCCCGGAGCCAATAGCTATAATAGACTGGTGAACATTATATCCTTTTCCCTTGGGGTCGCTGGTAATACCCAAAACAATATCAATGCGCGACTTTTGGTGCGGTTTGAGCACTTTAGTATAGATAAACCTGACGCAAAAAACAAAACTTACACAGATCGCCAAGCCCATCACAATAACACGGATCAGCTTGCCATTACGCCGGAACATTAATATGATCAGGATGGCCAGCCCGGTTAATACGCCCACGATGCCTACGGCATTATTGAGTTTCAGCGTTAAAACAAACAACAGAATGAACAAACCCTCGAGGATGAGGAAATAAGGCGACAAACCTTCGCGGTATAAAACAAATATAAGGCAGCTAAATACGAGCGTCGAACCTGCATCAGGCTGTAACATGATCAGGAACATCGGCAAGCCAATAATGGCTGCTGCTATGGCAAATGAGCGTGTATCAGTTATTTTGATATTGGTGCCACTTAAATACCTGGCCAAAAGTAAACAGGTACTCAACTTAGCAAACTCAGAAGGTTGCAGCCTAAAGCCTCCAAATAAGGGGATCCAAGCCTGGTTACCTCCTACATTGCGCCCCACTACCAACACCAGCATCAGCAAAAAAACGGTTATACCATAAAAAAAAGGCGCAAGTGAACTGATAAAGCGGGTATCGAGCAAAAGAATGACGATACCAACCGAGATACCAATTACAACAAATAACAGCTGTTTACCATAATCAGTGCTCAGGTCATAAAGCGCAGGCTGCTTTGGATTAAAAATAGCAGAGTGGATGTTGAGTACCCCAATCGCGCATAAAGTGAGGTAAATGCCCACCATCAGCCAGTCGACATTAAAAAAGAAATTGCGCTGCTGATTAGTGTTCATCTTCCTCCTTATTCACTAAAGCTGCAATTAATACCGGTTTGGTGGCCTTATGTTTACGACCGGAAGCCGATTTTAGCGGGGCTTTGTTAGCAGGTGCTTCTTTATGATCTGAGGTATCAATTCCCATTTTATTCAGGGTATCCCGCGGAACTGGTTTAGCTTTCAGCTTCTGGCCATAATTACCAAGATCGGGCAGGATATTGGCATTCATAAAGAATTCGGGCGTAATGCCTGAAGGGCGTACGGATATGCTATCTCTCAAATATTTCTCAACGATAAAACTTGCAATAGGAGCTGCCCATTGTGCGCCCTGTCCTGCATTTTCTACGATAACGGCTACTGCGATCCTGGGATGATCGCGTGGCGCATAACATACAAATACCGAATTGTCTACCTTATTATTGATTTGAGCTGTACCCGTTTTTCCGCACATTACAATGCCGGGAATTTTAGATGCCACGGCAGTACCATTTTCAACAACCTGCTGCATACCGTTGATCACGGGTTCAAAATACTGTGAATCAACATTCACAAAATTGCGCTGTGTATATTCGGTTCTGATAATATTTTTATCTCCAATACCTTTTACCAGGTGCGGTTTATAATAATAGCCGTGGTTGGCAATGGTACATTCCAAATTTGCCAATTGGAGCGGCGTAGCGAGCAGCTCGCCCTGCCCGATCCCCAATGATATAACAGTTCCCGACCGCCAGCCACCTTTATGGTAAACCTTGTCGTAATAAGTAGCTTTAGGCAGGTTACCTCTACCCTCCCCCGGCATATCCAGATCGAGCCGGGTGCCAAGTCCGAATTTGCTTACGTTATCGCGCCAGGCCGTAAAGGCCGAGTCGGTATTTTTCCACCCATATTTGTTGACTAGTTTTTCAAACACCATGAAAAAATAGCCATTACAGGATTCTGCTACCGCTTTTGCCAGATCCACCGTACCATGCGATTCGCCATGAAAACACTTAATATGCCTGTTGCCTGAAACGTAATAGCCCGGGCAGAAATAGGTAGTTTGCGGCGTGATCAATCCCTGCTGTTCGGCGATCAGCGCATCTACCGGTTTGAATGATGAACCCGGCGGATAATAGGCCTGTATGGGCCGGATAAAAAATGGTTTATAGGGATCTTTATAGAGCTCGGCGGCGTGTTTACCCCGATCGTGGCCCACCATCAGATTAGGATCGTAGGTTGGGCTGCTCACATAGCACAAAATCTCGCCGGTAGAAGGCTCAATTGCGACTATACTCCCAACCTTATTGTGCATCAACTGCTCCCCGAATTTCTGTATACGTATATCAAGTGACGAGGTAAGCCGCTCACCTGCCACTGCAGTTGTATCGAAAGCACCATTTGCCCATTCGCCCTGCGGTCGACCGCGAGCATCAACCAGTTTATATTGTACCCCCCTGCGGCCACGCAACACGCTTTCGTATGATTTTTCGACACCGGTAACACCGGTAAAGTCGCCCTGATGGTAATAACCGCCCGATTTTTTGATATCGTTATCATGCACCTCACCAATATACCCAAGGAACTGTGCCGCTACTGACTCGGGATAGGTACGCAAGTATCGGGTAGAAGATTGGAAACCGCTAAATTCCGACAAGCGT
This sequence comes from uncultured Mucilaginibacter sp., assembly GCA_903887275.1. GTDB lineage: Bacteria > Bacteroidota > Bacteroidia > Sphingobacteriales > Sphingobacteriaceae > Mucilaginibacter. Next base: position 24,575 of record CAISPD010000170.1, on the reverse strand, counting down.
TCTTCTATAGAAGCATAGGCCTCGGGTGAAAGCTGCTTTTCAAATACCGATTGCTGCGAACGCGAATATTTGTTTGCCTTAGCCATTCTTCGGTTAAACTCAGCAGTGTCAATATTAAAAAGCTTACAAAATTCGCCGGTATCAAAGGGAGGCTTCACCAGGTTTGGCGTAACCATAACATCATAAAAAGCCTGGTTTTGAACCAGTATTTTGCCGTTTCTGTCAAGTATGGGCCCGCGGGCAGGGTTCAAATAAAATATCCGTTTGGCCTGGCTCTCGGCGTAGATTCTATAGCGGTCGTCAATGATCTGAACATAGAATAAACGGCCAAGCAATACCAATATCAGAACAATAAAAATAGCTGAGATGATATACCGTCGCCCGAAAAATCTGTTCATTTACGCTCTTTCCTTCTGAAAAATAAAAACCCTGTAAGCAGCATCAAAAATACAGTAAAAATCGAACTCAAAAGAAAGCGGGCGAAGGTGTAAGGTATTTCTGAGAAACGAAAAACTTCGAGATTAAAAAGGAAAAAATGGTGAAAGAGCGTAAGTACAAATGCGTATGTAAAAAACCACCTGAAACCCATCATGCTTAGCGTCGGCTCGGGCTCGTGGTCAAAACCTTCCTTTTGCACTGTTATGCTGATAAACAATAGGCGCACAAAAGCCAGCACTACGCAGGAAGCAGCGTGCAGACCCGGTGTATCATAAAAGGCATCAATAGTTAAACCGATAATAAATGCAAGCGCAAAAAGCAGCCAATTAGGGATTTCAAATGGCAATAAAAGAATAAAAAGAATATAAAGGTAAGGCGTTGAAATGTTGTAAAGGGTTACGTTTTTCAGCAAAAAAACATGCAGGAAGACCAATGCAGTAAATCTTAAAATATTGATTAGAATTATTCTACTCATTTTTCTTTTCCTGCGCCTCCAAACCCGCTTGTTCTGATGCTAATTTATTAATTACCACATCCACATATTGCAATTTACTGAAATCAACCGCCAGGCTAACTTCCATGTTCAGCGTATAGCCGCCTGCACGGGTATGCAGGTTGCTTATTTTACCAATGGGGATACCTGCCGGACAAAGCGAGTAATCTGAAGTTACTACCTGTTCACCTAATTTAGGCTGCGCATTATTGGATACGTCTTTTAATATCCCTTTATGAGGGTCCAGGTCTTCACTCCATTCAATGTATCCCAGTTCTTTTCCTTTGGCAAGCATCGCACTGAAACGAGAATCCTTGTGCAATAATGACTGCACAACAGATAAATGATCGCCCACATAAATCACTTTGCCAACCAGTCCTGCTCCGCAAATTACCCCCATACCCTTTTCTATGCCTTGCCGGCTACCACGGTCAATGGTGAGGTAGTTATTGCTTCGGTTAGTTGAATTATTAATAACCCTGGCTTCTACAAAGGTGTATTGCTGTTTGTAAAATGTATCCCTTACCTTTTGACGGACTGTGCTGTCTTTGTAAAATGAGGTTTTTAACTGGTTACGCAAGCGCGCATTTTCTTTAGCCAGACTATCATTTACATCGGCTAACGAAAGATAATCCTTCAAACCATTTACCTGCGTGTACAAGGCACCGGTAACCCGGGAGGTTGAACTGATGAACGTAGCCTTTTGAAAAGAATTATATTTGATAAATACAACGAGTGCACTTATCTCGAAAATAAGAAATAAAAAAAATGCGTTGTACTTGGTGATAAAAATCAGGAGGTTACGCATTGCTTAATTGAGATATGAGATAAGAGATTTGAGATATGAGAAATACGCCTGGCTGGTCTCAAATCTCATAGCTAAAATCTCATCGCTAAGTTATTGCATCAGGAATTTAAAATTACCAATATTCTTCAACGCCGTTCCGGTGCCGCGTACTACAGCACGAAGCGGATCTTCGGCCACGTGTACCGGTAGTTTTGTTTTAGCAGCAACGCGTTTATCCAGGCCGCGAAGCAAGGCGCCTCCACCTGTAAGGTATATACCAGTTTGATATATATCCGCTGAAAGTTCGGGCGGAGTAATTTCCAACGCCTTGAGTATCGCTTCTTCTATTTTTGAGATGGATTTGTCCAGGCAATGGGCAATTTCGGTGTACGACACCATGATCTGCTTTGGTACACCAGTCATCAGGTCGCGACCCTGTACTGCAAAGTCAGCAGGTGGATCGGCTATTTCAGGCAAAGCAGCCCCTACTTCAATTTTAATTTTTTCAGCTGTACGGTCGCCTATCATGATATTGTGCTGGCGACGGATATATTGAACAATATCTGAGTCGAAATTATCGCCGGCAACGCGGATAGACTGATCGCAAACAATACCCGATAACGCGATCACCGCGATCTCGGTAGTACCACCGCCAATATCAATGATCATATTGCCCATCGGCTCTTCAACATCAATACCAATACCTACGGCAGCAGCCATAGGTTCATGTATCAGGTAAACTTCTTTTGCACCGGCAATCTCGGCAGAGTCGCGCACGGCGCGCTTCTCCACCTCGGTGATGCCTGAAGGTATACAGATCACCATACGCAGGGATGGGAAAAACCATCCTTTACCCTTGTTGATCATTTTGATCATGCCGCGGATCATATGCTCGGCAGCATTAAAGTCGGCAATTACCCCATCTTTCAAGGGGCGAACCGTGCGGATATTTTCATGGGTTTTACCCTCCATCTGCATCGCCTGGCGACCGATAGCTATCACTTTATTGGTAGTACGGTCAAAAGCTACTATAGATGGCTCGTCAACCACCACCTTATCATTGTGTATTATAAGGGTATTTGCAGTACCTAAGTCAATGGCTATTTCCTGCGTAAAAAAGTTAAACAAACCCATGTTATCTTATCCGAAAAAGTAATCTTCTAAATTGAAAAAATTATACGTAATAGTAGGCATACTTGTTAACAAAAGCGAAAAAATATCAAAGATATTGCGCTTAACCTACGATTAATGTTTAAAGTGCCGTACACCGGTCATAACCATGGCAATACCCTTCTGGTTTGCCATGTCAATAGAGTCCTGATCCTTTACAGAACCACCCGGTTGAAGCACCGCAGTTATACCTGCTTCAGCAGCCAATTCAACGCAATCGTTGAAAGGGAAAAATGCGTCTGATGCCATAACAGCACCTTTAAGATCGAAACCAAAGCTTTCAGCCTTAATTACAGCCTGCTTCAAGGAATCAACGCGCGAAGTCTGGCCCACACCACTTGCCAACAACTGGTTATTTTTAGCAAAAACTATCGTATTTGATTTGGTATGTTTTACAACTTTGTTGGCAAAATGGAGGTCATGCAATTCATGTTCAGTGGGCTGCTTTTCAGTAACGCTCCGCATTTGCGCCGGACCTTCCACTACAAGGTCCTTATCCTGTTCGATAACACCATTCAACAGGGTCTTAAATTGCTTAACAGGCAATTCCACCTGCTGGCGTACCAGGATGATGCGGTTCTTTTTGCCTTTGAATATCTCTACTGCTTCATCGGTATAAGCCGGAGCAATAAGCACTTCAAAAAATAGTTTATTGATCTCGGCAGCTGTTTCTGCGTCGATCTCGTCATTGGCAATAATTACGCCTCCAAAAGCCGACACCGGGTCACAAGCCAGCGCATCCAGCCAGGCTTGTTTGATAGAATGTCTGCTGGCGATACCACAAGCATTGGTGTGTTTTAAAATTGCAATTGTAGGTTCTGTAAATTCGTCTATCAATGCAACAGCGGCGTCAACGTCAACCAGATTATTGTAAGAAAGCTCTTTGCCGTTAAGTTTGGTGAACATGGCGTCGAGGTTACCGTAAAACACACCTTTCTGGTGAGGATTTTCTCCATAGCGCAAAACGCTGCTTTGTTGTATGCTTTGTTTAAAAACCGGCAACTGCTCTTCCTGGCTGAAATAACCGAATATCGCGGTATCGTAATGCGAGGTAATATTGAATGCCCTTTGTGCGAATGAACGGCGCTGATCAAAGGTAGTTTCGCCATTTTGTGTTTTCAGTATTTGTTCCAATTCGCTGTAATCATCTTTAGATGCCAGGATCACCACATCTTTAAAGTTTTTGGCTGCGGCGCGGATCAGCGAGATACCACCGATATCAATCTTTTCGATCACTTCGTCCTGGGCTGCACCTGATCTGACAGTCTCTTCAAAAGGATAAAGATCTACAATGACCAGGTCTATCTCGGGAATCTCATATTGGGCCAGTTGTGCCTGGTCGCCTTCAAAATTGCGTCGAGCCAAAATGCCGCCAAACACCTTAGGATGAAGCGTTTTTACCCTTCCGCCCAAAATAGATGGATATGAGGTAAGATCTTCTACAGCTATCACATCAACCCCCAGGTTACGAATAAAAGTTTCAGTACCACCAGTTGAATAAATGTTAACGCCAAGGCGCTGTAACTCTAGGATAATAGGTTCGAGATTGTCTTTGTAATAGACTGAAATTAAGGCATTCTTGATTTGCACGGATTGGCTCATGGACACACGGTTTTTTAGAGCCGCAAAGGTAACGATTTGGGATGGTAGAAAATAGATTTTTTATGTATTTTAGAAATGTTGCGGTAGTAGTGTAGCATACTATAATTTTGGTGCGTAATTACTGTAAAATCAAGGCATGAAATTGAAGATAACTCTTGTGCTACTCCTGGTAAGTTTTGCATTTGGCTGTAAAAAAGAAACAAACGGTGACGCTCTTACAGGCAAATGGCGCACTACCGAAATTCTGTTTACATCGAACAGTAACAGCGGTCCTTTATACATTCAGTTTATCTGGCCCGGAAATGTGCAATCGACTTTTTTCACGGAATGCATTGGTTATAACATCAGTGGCAAAAACCTTACCCTAAAATTTAATGGCGCTGCTGACCTGACTCAGGCAACCTATACCTATACCATTAAACAAGATACTTTAAAACTCAATCAGAACAATTGCACCAGTAATTGCAGCTTAACTTTCGTAAAGGAATAATTATTCAATTATCGCCCTCCCCTTTCGCTGGTTGTTATTTTGTTTGATCGGGTATTTAGCAGACCAACAAGCGTTGAATTAATAGGCAATGCAGCTAGAAAGTAAATCCCTTTACAATCAAGTGCATTTTTCAGCAATCAACTTTTCTTTGCTACCTTCGGTTTTAAAATGCCAAACCTGAACGGATGAAACCTTTACTGTTATTGCCGGCCTTAATCCTTCTTTTTATTTCATGCCGCCAGCCAAACGCCGGACAGGATGAAGTTATCTCGGGTAAAATAGATACCGCGCTGGTGCGTAAAAACGTAAAATACAAGGGAAGTATAGACACAGCTGTCAAATTCAGTGATCAGGAAGGCGACCACGTTATTTTTACAACCGAAGATGATGCAATCGACACCGGACAGCGGCGAACCGGTATATACCTGCATGCCTATTGCTACACCGTTAAAGCTAACAAATGGATCTCCGCCTGGCAGCTTTATGACTTTACCGACGAATGTGATTTTGATATTTCCGGCGGATTCCTGGCAAGGACCTTCGCTATTACCGACTTAAATCACGACGGGAAGGCAGAGGTTTGGCTGATGTATAACCTGGCCTGCCGCAGCGATGTAAGTCCGAGTGATGTTAAGATCATTATGCACGAAGGCAGCAAAAAATACGCATTACGCGGCAACAGCCGGGTAAAAGTAAATGCGACCGACTATTACGGCGGAGATTACAAGTTTGATGAGGCGTTTAAACATGGCTCAAAAGAATATATGAACTATGCAATGCAACTTTGGAATCGCAACCTGAATGAAGGCTTTGATGAAGCGCATCCGGCAGGAAAGTTTAATTAGATGGGTATCGGGTATTAGGTATCAGGTATTGGGTATCGGGTATTGGGTATTAGGTATCAGGTATTTGTTATTAGGGATTTTTATGGGAAACTCGTATTAATATCTACAGTATTTTTACATTTGTGTACCTGAACCGATATCGTTATGATTACTGCTTTTACTGACCTTGATGTTTGGGAAAAAGCACGATTGCTTCGAAATAACTTTTCATCTTTAACAAAGAATTTTCCACCTGCCGAAAAGTATAAATTGACCGATCAAATTATACGCTCTTCCCGTTCAATTGCCAATAACATTGCAGAGGGTTATGGCCGTTACCACTATACTGACTCAAAAAAGTTTTTTGTTACTGCGGGAGGCTCGGCTACCGAAACCATCGACCACCTGTTTGTTGCTTTCGACGAGAGATATATACCTGAAAAAGCATTTCAAGAATTAGAAAGTGCTTGTCAGGAATGCCTACGTTTGTTAAATGGATATATAAACTATTTAAAAAAGCAAGCTGACTCCCCGTAACCCAATACCTAATACCTAATACCTAATACCAGATACCCAATAACCTCAACTCTTCATTTTCTTCAACAAACTCTCGATCACCCTTGGAAAATACTGGTGCTCTAATTGCTGGCCTTTGAATTTGATCATTTCGAGGTTATCACCGGGTTCGATCTTGAAGCGGGATTGGTGGAGGATCTCGCCCTCATCAAATTTTTCATTGACAAAATGGATGGTAATGCCTGATTCGGGTTCGTTTGCTGCCAGAACAGCTTTATGTACATGGTCGCCATACATACCCTTGCCGCCAAATTTTGGTAAAAGAGCCGGATGCAGGTTAATGATCTTATTGGGAAATGCCTGAAGTAAAGCAGGTGGTACCAGCCAGAGGAAACCAGCCAGGACAACCAGATCTACCTGCAGATTTTTGAGCAGGCGAATCACATTGTCTGTTTCATAAAACTCATTGCGCGAAAAAATGTGGGAAGGAATTTCAAAGTTGTCGGCCCGCTGTAATACATAGGCCTGAGGATTGTTGGTTAAAATCAATACAACTTCAGCTTCCGAACTACGTTTAAAATGCTCCATGATCTTCTGAGCATTTGAACCGGAACCAGAAGCAAAAATAGCAATCCTTTTTTTCATTAATTTCTTGCCTAATTAACCGCAAAAAAATGCAAAGGCATATTTTGGGGCATGTTTAAGAGTTTAATTAGCTGCTTTTGATCAAAAAATACGATAAAAGTCTTATCAACGACCCAAAGATAAAATTTTGCGAGGTTGAAACAACTGTTTATTGTGTTTTTAAACGCACAAAACCGTATTGCTTAATGGTACGCACTTTGGTAGGCGGATAAAAGGTTTCAAGGTCGCCGGTTTGAAGTACCAATGAGAATTGCCCAAGGTTAATTATTCGGGAAGACTGAAAAGGCACCGAACTCCCTGCAGCTGTGGTATCCCGGCATACCATGGTAGTATTGAGGTAAAGGTGATCTGTACTGAACGACCATTGGCCGCTGCCGGTAGTGCCCGACAGGCAATCGAAGTTGGTATATGTGCAGTTGTTATTAGTAGTAAACTGAAATATCTGGGTGAGGTTACAGTTGGTATTCAAGGTATCTACCTTTTCAAGTGTTGAACCTATATAATGAAACACCAGTACCGAGGCCAGCTGCCATTGCCCATTGGTGAGTAGCGTAGGCAGGTAATCGGCGCTTTTTTTGCATGAATTGACCATGAACCCCATAAAAAGGGCAGCGGCTAAACTACATAGAATTAAAGTCTTTTTCATTTATTGTGCCTGCAAAAATAGAAAATCCAACCTAATGGACAGCATGCCCAATGATAACTTCAAAAACCGTGATTTAGTCTAAGCCTGTCCCGAAAGAATATCGTTTGAATTATTTTACGTTTGCCGCCATTTGATAACAAAAACCAGCTTTGTTATCAATAAAATATTTTTTTGATTACATAGTTTTCAAGTGCAATCGCCTAAGTTTGTTCCTATAAAACCAAAGAAAATTTATGATACCAGTAAAAGGCTATGCAGCCCCTAAGGCAAATATTCCATTAGCGCCATTTAAATTTGAGCGTCGTGAGGTGGGTCCACACGATGTACAGATAGAGATATTATTTTGCGGGGTTTGTCACTCCGATATTCACCAGGTTCGCGACGAGTGGGGCGGTTCCATTTTCCCGATGGTACCCGGTCATGAGATCGTTGGCAAGATTACCAAAGTGGGGGACCACGTTACCAAATTTAAAGTTGGCGACACCGCCGGCGTTGGTTGTTTTGTTGATTCATGCAGACAATGCCCAAGCTGTCTGGCAGGGTTAGAGCAATATTGCGATACCGGAATGATTGGAACCTACAATGCTCTGGATAAAGAAGGCAAGCCTACCTACGGTGGCTATTCAAACCAAATTGTTGTTGATGAGCAATATACCCTGCGTGTATCCGAAAAACTACCACTGTCGGGTGTTGCGCCACTGCTTTGTGCAGGCATCACCACTTACTCCCCTATTATGGAATGGGGCATGGGTAAAGGTCATAAAGTAGGCGTTGTGGGTTTAGGTGGTCTCGGTCACATGGCCGTTAAACTGGCTGCTTCCAAAGGTGCCGAGGTTACGGTATTAAGTACTTCAGCCTCCAAAAAAGCTGATGCTGAACGCCTGGGTGCACATCACTTTGTAGTTACTAAAGATGCTGCACAAATGACCGCTACTGCCGGTACTTTAGATTTTATCATCAATACAATTTCGGCACAGCATGAATACAATGATTACCTGCAACTGTTAAAGCTGGATGGTACAATGGTATTGGTTGGCGTTCCGCCAGAATCTCCTAAAGTATCTGCCTTTAATCTGATATTGAAACGCAGGCGTCTGGCTGGTTCGCTCATCGGCGGTATCAAAGAGACACAGGAAATGCTGGATTACTGTGCAGAACACGGTATCGTATCCGATGTTGAAGTGATCAATATCGACTACATCAACGAAGCTTATGAGCGGATGCTTAAAGGCGATGTGCGTTACCGATTTGTGATCGATCTGGCTTCGTTGTAAGAAGTCCGGAGTCTTGAGTCTTAAGTCGAAAGTCTTTAATTCACTTTTATTGAGATTTTGACTTAAGACTTAGTACTTTAGACTTCAGACTAAAAAATGCACATTCCATTCGATATACTCAAGGCTGAATTCAAAAGAGTATTGCTTTCGCTTCATTTTAGCGAAGACAAAGCCGAACAATGCGCCCAGATATTTGCAGAGAACAGTCGGGACGGGGTTTATACGCATGGTTTGAACCGCTTCCCGACTTTCATACAATATGTTAAAGACGGATTTATTGCCGTAGATGCTGAACCAGCGAAAGAAGGCGGATTTGGTAGCCTGGAGCAATGGGACGGGCATTACGGGCCGGGAATGCTCAATGCCAGTTTTTGTATGAACCGGGCCATCGAACTGGCTGAAGAAAACGGCATAGGCTGTGTAGCTATCAAAAACACCAATCATTGGATGCGCGGCGGAACCTATGGCTGGCAGGCAGCAGAGGCCGGGATGATCGGCATATGCTTTACCAATACCATTGCCAATATGCCCCCCTGGGGTGGCATCGATCCGGTTCTGGGGAATAACCCCTTGATCATTGCAGTTCCCCACGATGGAGGGCATGTAGTGCTGGATATGGCCATTTCGCAATATTCCATCGGGAAGCTCAACCTGTATAAATCGCAAAACGAACCTTTGCCTTTACCCGGTGGTTATGACCAGGAGGGCAACCTGAGTACTGATCCCTCAGCTATACTTGAATCGCTGCGCGTACTCCCCATTGGTTTCTGGAAAGGCTCGGGGCTTTCGCTGGTGCTCGACTTGCTGGTTACGGTATTGAGCCAGGGACGATCAACCGCCGCCATTACTAAAGGCGGGCCCGAATCCGGTTTATCCCAGGTTTTTATCGCCATAAAACCGATTGGTATAAAAAATCAGGGGTTGATTGAGGAGATTATCAGCTATACCAAAACCAGTCGCCCTGAAAAAGAAGGCGACGAAATATTTTATCCCGGCGAAAAAACACTTCGTACAAGGGAAAAAAGTTTGCGTGAAGGTGTTTGGCTTGATGATGGGATTTGGGAAAAGGTGAAGGGGTTGTAATTGGTTTTAAAACAATTTGATATTTGTATATTTGATCAATAGTAGCATCAAAATTACAAGTCGATGGAAAATATAACTATTCCAGTGCCTCCCTACATCGCGCGAGCATTTGAAAATGCAGATTCCAACGTAAAAAGAAAAGCAGAAATTTATATCAACGCCTGGCTTTCTGATTTTTTTAGTACAAAATCTGCAAATGAACAACTTTTTGCAATTATGAAACAGGCTTCATCTGAGGCTAAATCCAATGGTTTAACCCAGGAAAAGTTAGATGAATTGCTGAAGGATGACGAATGAATTTTGGATATTCGACACCAATACACTGCTCAGTGCATTGTTTAATGACAACTCAACTCCTGGACTAGCTTTAAAAAAAGCCCGAACAACCGGCACTTTATTGATTTCTGCAGAAATAGCTTCCGAGTATTTTAACGTTTTTTCAAGAGACAAATTTGAAAAATATGTAGCCTTTGAGACCCGAGCTGCATTTATTGAAAATATTATTACAAATGCTTTATTGATAGAACCAGTAACTAGCGTAAATATTTGCCGGGATAAAAAAGACAACAAATTCCTTGAAGTTGCACTTACAGCAGGTGCAACATGTGTTATAAGCGGCGATCAGGATCTGTTAATATTGAATCCATTTAATGATATTCCAATTGTAACGCCAGGTGCTTTCCTGTCAATGTTTAACTGATTTAAATTAAGTTTAAAATTTTTAAAAACCCCACATACATTAGACAAGGGCACATAAACTTACTGTGACGCTTTTTTTGCCATTCCATCGTAGCATGCAAAAAACAACTATTCTATCATCCCCTTAAACTTCTCCCAAAACCCATCGTTAGGCATAGGCGCTACGATCTCAACAGGTTCTTTTTTGATAGGGTGGATAAATTGCAGCCTGCGTGCATGCAGGCAGATACTTTTGCGCAGACTGCCACGAGGGTAACCGTATTTATTATCGCCCACTATAGGGCAACCAATGCTGGATAATTGCACCCTGATCTGGTGCGACCTGCCTGTTACCGGGTTTACTTCCAAAAGCGAGTAGCCCTCCAGCTCGCCCACCAGTTTATAACTCAATTCAGAGCGCTGCCCGTTACCCACTTCCATCTCATAAGCGCGGGTAACATTTTTCTGCGGATTTTTTACCAGCCAGCTTACAATGGTATCTTCAGTTGGTTCGGGGCGTTTACGTACCACCGCGTAGTAAGTCTTTTTGATCTCGCGCGATTTGAATAGCGCATTCATCCTGTCTAAAGCTTTACTGGTTTTGGCGAAAAGGATCAGTCCACTTACTGGCCTGTCCAAACGATGTACTACACCCAAAAAAGCGCCATTAGGTTTATTGTATTTTTGAGCAATATATTTTTTAACCTTTTCTTCCAGTGGCTCATCGCCGGTTTCATCGGTCTGCACGATATCGCCTGCCCGCTTATTGATGGCAATCAGATGATTATCCTCGTACAGCACATCTGCTTCGGTAATATCCTTATTGTGGTATTTGATGTTAACTCTTGCGCACATTGCTTTGGTACCATGGTCCATGGGTGATAGTCCATAGCATCAATTGGCTATCGTCCATGGACCATCAGCTATGGACTAAATTAGTATTGCTCACTATCGTTTGGAAAGTTTTTGGCTTTCACATCGGCAATATATCCTTTAAACGCAGCATTCATCAATTGGTTCAGGTTGGCATACTGGCGTAAAAACCGGGGTCTGAAGCCTTTGTTGATCCCCAGCATGTCGTGAATAACCAGCACCTGGCCATCACAGTGTTTTCCTGCGCCAATACCAATGGTGGGTATGCTGATACTTTCTGTCACTTCTTTGGCCAGGGTGGCTGGGATTTTTTCCAATACAATGCCGAAACAACCCAGCTCCTGAAGCTTAAGCGCATCGTCCCTTAATTTTTGGGCTTCTGCCTCTTCCTTTGCTCTTACGGTATAGGTACCAAATTTATAGATCGATTGTGGCGTTAGTCCCAGGTGCCCCATTACCGGTATACCTGCAGTAAGTATCCGCGTTACAGACTCGGCTATTTCTACACCGCCCTCTATTTTTACGCCATGTGCTCCTGCTTCTTTCATAATACGAATAGCCGAGTTTAGCGCTTCTTTAGAGTTACCCTGATAAGAACCAAAAGGCAGGTCGACGATCACCAAAGCACGCTTTGCTGCCCTGACTACGGATTGCGCATGATAGATCATCTGGTCGAGCGTTATTGGCAGTGTGGTTTCATGTCCCGCCATTACGTTTGATGCCGAATCGCCAACAAGGATAATGTCCATTCCCGACTCATCTACGATCGTTGCCATAGAGTAGTCATAGGCCGTAAGCATGGCAATCTTTTCGCCGCGCCTTTTCATTTCCTGCAGGCTGTTGGTGGTAACCCGCTTTATCTCTTTAGTTACAGACATTGCTGTTTAGTTTTGGATGGGTAAAGGTAGAATTATTTCGGAATTCGGAATTTCAATTTCGGAATTTGTTTAATTGCGAGTTGCCCTTCTTTTTCGGAATTCGGAATTTCAATTTCGGAATTTGTTTAATTGCGAGCTGCCTTTTTTTTTCGGAATTCGGAATTTCAATTTCGGAATTTGTTTAATTGCGAGCTGCCCTTTTATTTCGGAATTCGGAATTTCAATTTCGGAATTTGTTTAATTGCGAGCTTCCCTTTTATTTCGGAATTCGGAATTTCAATTTCGGAATTTGTTGAAATAAAAATACCCTGTGTTTATTAAAAATACCGCAATAAAACTAAATCATGTCCAACTAAATTCATGGTTATCCTTTAATCCAACGAATCAAGGTCAGACAAAACATCATCCCATGCAAAACCAATCCCAACCCCACTAAAAAATTCACAATCCAAACTTCTAAATCCGAAATAAATCTCTACTTTTGCACCCGTGAAACCAGTAGTCAACGGCTGCACTTCTTTCCAACGATTTCACGGAGCTGAACACCAGTTTAACCGGCATATTAACCATTTAATTTTTTCTTTCAATGATCACCAACTTCACCAAGTTGCCTGCAATATTGTTGCTGGCTGATGGTACTGTATTTTATGGCAAAGCTGCTGGCAAAATAGGCACCACTACCGGCGAGATATGCTTCAATACCGGCATGACCGGCTACCAGGAAATATTTACCGACCCTTCCTATTTCGGGCAGATCATGGTGACCACCAATGCGCATATCGGAAATTATGGTATCGCTAAAGAAGAAGTTGAATCAAACAATATTCAGATCGCAGGTTTGGTTTGCAAAAACTACAACATTTATTATACCCGTAAACAGGCGCAGGAATCTATACAGGATTACTTCCAGGAACAAAATATCGTTTCAATATCTGATATCGATACTCGTCAGTTGGTAAGACATATCCGTGATAAAGGCGCAATGAATGCCATTATATCTTCTGAAATACTGGATATCGACGAACTGAAAAAGAAACTGGCCGATGTGCCATCCATGGACGGACTGGAGCTTTCTTCAAAAGTATCTACTACCGAAACCTATACTTTCGGCGATGAAAATGCCAAATATAAAGTGGCTGTACTGGACCTTGGCGTAAAGAAAAACATACTGCGCAACTTTGACGACCGCGATGTTTATGCCAAAGTATACCCTGCTAAAACCACCTTTGCCGAAATGGAGCAGGATTTTGCCCCCAATGGTTACTTTATTTCTAACGGCCCTGGCGACCCTTCGGCTATGCCTTATGCTATCAGTACGGTTAAAGAAATTTTAAAATCAGATAAGCCATTATTTGGCATTTGCCTTGGTCACCAGTTGCTAGCTCTGGCGAACGATATCCCCACAAAGAAGATGTTCAACGGGCACCGTGGTCTGAATCACCCGGTAAAAAACATCATCAAAGATCATTGCGAAGTTACCTCACAGAACCATGGTTTTGGCGTAGTACCTGAAGCAGTGCGTGCATCTGATAAAGTTGAGATCACCCACGTTAACCTCAACGACCAATCTATCGAAGGTATTCGGGTAAAAGGTAAAAAAGCTTTTTCAGTACAATACCACCCCGAATCATCTCCGGGCCCTCACGACAGCCGTTATTTGTTCGACGATTTTATTGACCTGCTGAAGTAATTCCGATATACATTGCAAGGCCTCCGAAGTTCCTGAAATTTCGGAGGCCTTTTGCTTCCACCGCAATTTTCACCGACTCGTCCCCTTGCATATTCCATTCACCGACAATTTAAGGGTCTTCGCCAAATAACTATCCCATTTTTTTGTAGCTGAGGGCATATTTGTGCTGTTAAATCATTCACAGTTATGCACACGCTATTACTCCAGCAGCTTATTCACCTGGTTAACACGATTGCTCATCATTTGAGTACTGTTTTGCACGCGTTGGGGCATTTGGTAAAATAAACATTCAACTCACCCCCTGCCCCCTCTCTGCTTTGTAGAGAGGGGGTTTTTTATTTGCTTGAAATTTAAAAACCCTCTCCTCAAAGATGGGAGGGCTTATCCCGCACGAGCGGAATCGGAGCGATTTGTGCGATCAGGGTAAGTTGAAGCGGCAATATTTAACATCAATCTACAATCCTTTAACATTAAATAAGCGCTCAATTAATATCCGCTGGCTTATTTTGTACAAAACCTTTTACCGTGAAATCATTAACTACATTTTACAATTTTTTATTGGAACGCGCCGAGGCTTTCAGCAGGTCGTTTGCCAATATGCTGAGTTGAACCAGATATATATTTGAGTTTACCTGTTTAAATTCAGGCTAATAACGTATTACCAATAAACTGTACAACCCTTCCACCGGAAGAAACGGGTTAAACCTACCATCTTGAACCACTTCACCTAAATTTTTCCGCTTTTTGCTGAATAATTCATTGAAATACGGGTAAACTGCTGCATTTTTACGTCATGGCAAAACAACCTATCATAACGGTAAAAAACCTGGTCAAAAAATACGACGATTTTACCGCGGTAAATGATATCAGTTTCGAAGTTTATGAGGGTGAGATATTCGGACTACTAGGCCCCAACGGTGCCGGTAAAACCACTACGCTCGAGATCATTGAAACACTACGCGAAAAAAGTTCAGGCGAGATCACTGTTGATGGTTACTCGATCGATAACGATACCGACGCTATCAAAAAACGTATTGGTGTACAATTGCAGGCTGCAGGTTACTACCCCAACCTGAATCTATCGGAATTGATCGACCTGTTTTCGGGCTTGTACGGCATCGACAAATCACCAAAAGAAATGTTGGAGAAAGTAGCGCTTACCGAGAAAGCAAAAGCTAAATATAAAGATCTTTCGGGCGGTCAAAAACAGCGTTTTTCGATTGCCACTACGCTTATTAATGACCCGCGCATTATTTTCCTCGACGAGCCAACTACCGGCCTAGATCCCCAGGCAAGGCGTAATTTATGGGACCTGATACGCGATATCCGTGATAAAGGAACAACCATTTTGATTACGACGCATTATATGGATGAAGCTGAGGTACTCTGCGACCGTGTGGCATTTATTGACGGGGGAAATGTCATTGGCATTGACACCCCGGATAACTTTATCGATAAATTGGTAGCAACCGGATTTGA
Source organism: uncultured Mucilaginibacter sp. (assembly GCA_903887275.1). Lineage (GTDB taxonomy): Bacteria > Bacteroidota > Bacteroidia > Sphingobacteriales > Sphingobacteriaceae > Mucilaginibacter. The sequence continues at coordinate 9,009 of CAISPD010000170.1, read as the reverse complement.
CCGTAAAAAAGAAGTTAAATCGGCTAACCTGGAGGATGTATTTATTAATTTGACGGGTAAAGAGTGGCGACCGGAATAGTTGAGGCAATAGTCTTGAGTACTGAGTCTTGAGTCGGACTTAACGACAAAAAAACACCAAACATTCTTCCGGACTTCTGCGGACTTCCGGACTAAAATACAACAATGAGCGACAAAAAATCATACAGCAATCTTAAAGCGACATTAGCTATTGCTAGAGCAAGCTTTACTTCTATCATCAGGAGCCCTTCGGCAGTAGTTTTCAGCCTGGCATTTCCGCTTATTTTTATCGTGGTATTTGCTAATATAGGCGACAAAGCAGTTTCTGTGAGTGTAGGTTTGGCAAAAACGTCTGATACCACGAATGTGATCTTCAAAACGCTTAAATCGGTAAAAATGGTTAATCTGATCACCAGTGAATCGACTGCCGAAATGGAAAAAGACCTTTCAAAAGGTTCGATCGATGCCATAATTGATATTCAAAAAACTCCTGCGTTTAACGCTCCAACACCCGGGAACGCCGGAAATTACCAGACCCCAATCCCGCTCAAAGCACCGCTGGCAGTCAATGTAAAATATACCAAAGCTTCGCAAAAAGGCGGTATTCTAAGATCGGTCCTGAATAATATCCTTTATAACATTAATTCTTTAATGACTCCAAATGCGCCGAGTATCGCCAAAGTCAACGAAACTACCATCTCGGGGCGCGAATACAAATACATCGACTTCCTGCTACCCGGCATGCTTGGCTTTTCCTTATTGAGCAGCGGCGTATTCGGTACGGCATTTGTGTTTTTGAGCCTCCGTATCACCCTGGTTATCAAACGCTTTTTTGCAACGCCGGTGAAAAAATCAAGTATAGTTCTGGGTGAGGCCATTGCCCGCTTAATTTTCTCCTGGATCGGTGCGCTGTTTATTATTCTCGTTGGTCATTTTTTCTTTGGCTTTACCTTGATCCATGGCGTAGTTACTGTGATCAATATGCTTATCCTCTCAGCTTTAGGTCTTATTGTTTTCATGGGATTCGGCTTTATCATATCCGGACTCGCAAAAAACGAAAGTTCGGTACCGCCTATTGCCAATGTGATCACCCTGCCACAGTTCCTGCTTTCAGGCACTTTCTTCTCCACCTCGGCTTTCCCTGGCTGGTTGCAGCATTTGAGCGATATCCTGCCCTTAACCTATCTCAATATTGCCATGCGGAATGTAGCATTTGAAGGAGCATCCTTGTTTGATGTTACCCATCAATTACTTATCCTCGGCGTTTGGTTCCTGGTAGTTTATGGTATAGCGGTGAAGACGTTCAGGTGGGAGTAGGTTTAATTAGTTGTATTGGTTATATTAGTTTGCCTTTTTTTAGAGGCTAAAATCTTTTAGTCTCCGCTAAAATATTAAACCTAATCGAACCCATTCAACTTAATCTAACCTATTCGAACCCAAACAACTTAATCTATCCGATTAAATTCATATCCCAATTCAACAAATACAACCAGTACAACCCTCCTGAAAACAATCGGGACTGCCAACATTAAATTAATGTTAATCTTCAAGTAAATTTACCTAAAGTAATTATCATTTGTATATTTGGAGTGTATATAGTATTTAGTGTACTTTTGACACTATCTAATTGCATGACCTAAAAATTCAAAAAAGATGAGCTTAATTATTGATGTGCACGCCCGCCAGATCCTCGACTCGCGCGGAAATCCTACGATCGAAGTCGACGTATTAACCGAAAATGGCGCTTTGGGCCGTGCAGCTGTACCTTCCGGCGCTTCAACCGGTGCGCATGAAGCTGTTGAACTTCGCGACAACGACAAAACAAAATATATGGGCAAAGGCGTATTAAATGCCGTTGCTAATGTGAATGATACCCTGGCGCAAGCATTACAGGGTGTTGATGTGTTTGAACAAAACGCGATCGACGCACTAATGATTGAACTGGATGGTACCGAAAATAAAGGTAAACTGGGTGCAAATGCTATTTTAGGCGTTTCGCTGGCCGTTGCTAAAGCTGCAGCACAGGAAAGCCGCCAATCGCTTTACCGCTATATTGGTGGTGTAAATGCCAATACCCTGCCTATCCCGATGATGAACATCGTTAACGGTGGTTCGCACTCGGATGCTCCTATCGCATTTCAGGAATTTATGATCATGCCGGTTGGTGCTCCTTCATTTTCGGAGGCACTGCGTTGGGGATCTGAAGTATTCCATACACTGAAAAAGATTTTACATGACCGCGGTTTATCAACTGCCGTAGGTGACGAAGGTGGCTTTGCCCCTACGTTTGGCGGTACTGAAGACGCAGCAGAAACTATTCTGAAAGCAATTGAAAAAGCTGGCTACAAACCGGGTGTTGATATATTCCTGGCATTAGACTGCGCTTCATCAGAATTTTTTGTGAACGGCAAATATGATTATACAAAGTTTGAAGGCGAAAAAGGCGCAATCCGCAGCAGTGCTGAGCAAGCTGATTACCTGTCCGAACTTACAGTGAAATACCCGATCATTTCTATCGAAGACGGTATGGCTGAAGACGATTGGGATGGCTGGAAATTGCTAACTGAAAAAATTGGTGATAAAATCCAATTGGTAGGTGACGATTTATTTGTTACCAATACCAAACGCTTACAAGAGGGTATTGATCGTGGTATCGGTAACTCTATCCTGGTTAAAGTAAACCAGATCGGTTCGTTAACTGAAACCATTAATGCAGTAAGCCTGGCACAAAACAACGGCTATACTTCAGTGATGAGTCACCGTTCAGGCGAAACCGAAGATGCTACCATCGCCGACCTTGCTGTAGCATTGAACTGCGGACAGATCAAAACCGGTTCGATCTCACGTTCAGACAGGATCGCTAAATACAATCAATTGTTGCGTATTGAAGAAGAACTGGGCAGTACCGCTAAGTTTATCGGCAAGGATTTTAAATACGTGAAAAACCGATAATACACGATGGAATTGATTTAATGGATTGGTTAGATGATTTGCTTCTTCACTATCCTTCAAATCCTAAAAATCGTGTTCAAAATAATTTAAAAAAGCTCCGGATGTTCCGGAGCTTTTTTTGATGATACCGTTCCACTTAATCATCTTAAAAAACTCACGCACTCCATCAACCCGCTCACTTATTCAACTCAATAAACCAAACCAACAAAAAACCGTATCTTTGTACAAAATTACCCGCTCGCTTACGGTATTGGTCACCGAACAGTATTAAGATCCGCTTACATTTCGCGCAGCATACAGAGATACAATTACATGTCATTTGAAAATTTAAATTTGATTGAGCCCATCCTCAGGGCCTTAAAAACCGAGGGATATACTACTCCTACTCCTATTCAGGAACAAGCAATACCTATCGTTTTAAAACACCGCGACCTGCTGGGTTGTGCCCAAACCGGCACTGGCAAAACGGCCGCATTTGCTATACCAATCCTGCAGCTTTTATACCAGGACAGGCAGCAACATAAAGAACAGAAGGCTATAAAGGCAATTATTTTAACGCCTACCCGCGAACTTGCGATACAAATTGACGAAAGCTTTGCGGCTTATGGTCGTCATACAGGCATAAAGCATCTTGTAATTTACGGTGGCGTATCACAAAACCCACAAACTGATGCTTTGCGTCGTGGCGTGGATATTTTGGTGGCAACACCCGGCCGCCTGCTCGACCTGATGAACCAGGGTTTTGTACGTTTGGATAATATCCGCATGCTGGTATTGGATGAAGCTGACCGTATGCTGGATATGGGCTTTGTTCATGATGTTAAAAAGATCATTGCAAAGGTTCCGGCACGCCGGCAAACACTGTTCTTCTCGGCTACGATGCCTAATGAGATCCAGAATCTGGCTAATTCAATTCTGAATAACCCGGAGAAAGTAGAGGTTACACCGCAATCAACTACGGCAGATACCATACAACAGGAACTTTATTTTGTAGAAAAAGGCGATAAAAAACAATTGCTTATCCACCTGCTCAAAGATAAAAACATTAAAACCGCTCTGGTATTTACCCGCACCAAACACGGAGCTGATAAAGTTGTGAAAGACCTGACACGGGTAGGCATAACTGCCGAAGCGATACATGGCAATAAATCGCAAAACGCAAGGCAGCGTGCTTTAACAAATTTCAAGAACCGTACCACCCGTGTATTGATCGCTACAGATATCGCTGCACGCGGGATCGATATTGATGAACTAACCCACGTTATAAATTACGAATTACCCAATATTCCGGAAACCTACGTACACCGTATCGGCCGTACCGGCAGGGCTGGCGCAAATGGTATTGCCTTCTCATTCTGTGAAGCAGAAGAGATCGATTTTCTGAAAGATATCCATAAACTTATAGGTAAAACCATACCAGTTAACGAGGCACATCCTTACCCGATGAGCCCCACTTTTGTAGCCAAAAAAATGGAACCCGGTTCAAAAAGCAGTGCCCCTGCCCAAAAGCAACAACGCTCCCCCGGCCACCGCGACGGGCAGAAACGTTGGGGTAAGAGGAGGTAGTGTTTTAGTCATTAGGCATTAGCTAAATGAGCATTTTTTAACAAATCACCCGTTAACTGGTTATAATTAGTTATATCAATTGTGTTAGATATCGAACATACAAAATGACCAATGCATAATGCCTAATGACCGATGTTAGCAAGTTAATAATCCCCCTTGCATCGTTGAAATAAATTAAATAGCTTTAAACGAAAATTCTTTTAGTTTAAAATGAAGCGGCTGCTCAATCTTCTGAGGAATAAATATTTTGTTGTATCGCTGGCTTTTTTGGTATGGATGGTGTTTTTTGATAAAAACGATCTGTTTTCGCAATACCAGTATCGCCACCAGTTAAGCAAATTAAAACAGGAACGTGATTTTTACGAGAAAGAAACCGCACGGGTGCACAACGACCTCGATGAGTTAAAATCCAACAAAGAAAAACTCGAAAAATTCGCCCGCGAAAAATACCTCATGAAAAAGGATAATGAGGATGTTTTTGTGATCGTTAAAGACAAAAATCAGAACGAGAATTAAATCAAAATTTCTCCAGCAATTTATTTCTCAAGTACAATGACGGTCTTTCAACCAGGTACCGCATCAAAAGTGCTGCTAAAATTATCGCGATAAAACATAGCAACATTGGCAGATTGCCGTTGGTATCCATCCCCAATTTCTCCAAATATTGTTGCACACAATGAATAACTATTTTATGGCATAGATACATGGCATAAGACAAACCAGCTATTTGTGTTGTTATAAAAGATTTAAGTTTAAAGAGCGGATTATTGGGACATACTACGGCAGAAAGTATCAGGCCGTATGCCAGAGCGATCATTGGAAAGCCCCAAATTGCTGTGTTAAAATTATGGTACCCAGTACAAGCTATGCGTGTGGCAAACAATAACAATACACCCGACAAGCCTATAGCAATACTATATCTATTAAACCAGGCTTTTACTTTCGGATAAAAGGTAAAAAGGCCGGCAATACTTACCCCAACCAACAAACCATCAAGACGATTGTAAGTAGGGTAGTAAATATATTGGTTCCATACCAAACCGAAACCCGGGCTTGAAAGTACTGGTACCATAAAGTGATCCCAGGTCCATAAGCGCAGAAAAAATCCTCCTGTAAACAACGCTAATAAAACGTACGGAGCTTTGGCACCTTTTTTAAAATAAACAAATACCAGGCAAACCAAAGGCAAAATCAGATAAAACTGCTCTTCTACGCAAAGCGACCATGCATGAGAAAAGGTTCCATATTTACTGAGGTCGAGGCCAAAATTAAGTGTGAAGGTGAGGTATCGCCAGAGAGGCGAGGTATTACCCCACTCTCTTAAACCCGGAAAAAGAAAATACAGGGCAACTATCAGCAGGAACGGAGGTATGATCCTGAAAAACCTTTTGATAAAAAATTCGACCAAAGAAATTTGTTTACCCGATGCGATGGTTGCAAATAATTGCCCGGCTATCAGGAAACCACTTAAAACAAAAAACAAATCAACACCCGTCCACCCAAAGGGCGCAATATTGCCGATCCATTCGGGGTGTGAAAAATACTGATAGTGAAAAATCATCACATACATGATGGCAAATGCGCGGAGATGGTCGAGCCCTAAAAGCTTCTGTGCCGATGAAGCCTCTTGCTTTGCTTCAGTTAATAGGCTTGCCTGAGTACCTGGTTGTTGCTCAGGCATAAAAACGGGGTAAAGACAATTTAAATTTAACAGCGATAATTCTGATGGCGCAAACAACCACGATAGCGATGATCTTAACTAAATCCGGATCCATGCGGTTTACCAATAAAACATACAAAGTACCCCCAATGATACAAGCTGTGGCATATATCTCTTTTCTGAAAATAAGCGGAATATCATTGAGCAGGATATCCCTGAGTACACCGCCAAAACAGCCGGTAATGGTACCAAGGGCAATACAAACTCCGGGATTCAACCCGGCATTGATCCCCTTTTGTATGCCGATGATGGTAAACAAACCAAGCCCCAGGGCATCGAAAAGAAAAAGCGTGATCTTAAATGTATTGATATATTTTTTGAACAGGATAGTTGCCGTAACCGTTGCTAAAATGATCAGTGGTGTTTGGTTGTCGCGCATCCAGGCAACCGGCGTATAACCGATCAAAACATCCCGGATAGTACCACCACCGATCGCTGTAATAAATCCCATAATGAGCACGCCAAAAACATCAAGCCGCTTTTGAATCGCTGCAAATGCGCCTGAAACCGCGAAGGCTACAGTTCCTGAAATTTCTATTGCAGGGCTAATGTCAAAACTCATATTTCGCCCTCTCTTTTACGCACGAACCATTCTAAACCAAGCATGCTTACGATCAATACAAAAATCCATTTCAGGTCGACCAGGTCACTATAATGTTTGTCCTCGTAAACCAGAGTTTTGATATTATCGTTCTTTCGGATTAGGTCGGCCAACTGGTAGACCTGAGACGGCAACAGAAATTGTCCTCCAGTTTGTTTGGCCAATGCCTGCAACAACTGATGATCAGCTGCCGTTTGCCGGGTCTCCAGGTTGAGTGGTTTTACAGTCAGGCGCCCAGTAGCCGACAGATTTTGGTTGCCTGATTTAGCAGAGCCAACATAGCTGTAATCACCCGAAGGTAAAACACCGGCGTCCAACTGGTAACTTTGCCCGATGCGCGTAAACAGGAAGCTATAATTTTTACCCGAATCACTTTTTAAGTCGATCTTAACCTCAGGCGTATTGACCAGTTCCATCGCGTCGTTATACAGTTCGGCGTTTACAATTACATTGTCGCCTTCATCAAAAACACTTTTGGCGGGATAAACCCTGAATCGCTGACGGTTGGCGTTGGCAGTGAGGTATTGTACACCCTGGCTCAGCAATTCTTCCAGTGCATGGTGATTGCCGTAAGTCTGGAATTCGGCCAGCGACCAGCGCCAAAGGCCTTCGCCAGTTAAAACAGCAGATCGGCGACCGTTTTCGTCGTTAAAGGACAACAGCGGATAAGGCGTTGAAACCTCGCCTATTTTTTGCTTCAATAAAATCTGACCCGGACCAGCGAAACGATAATTACCAAAAGGCGCCAATAATGGCGGGAATCCTGCGATCTTCTTTTGGGTCGAATCTGACAGGGTAAACAACGAAAAACCAGCCACTGCTTCGGGGAAAACCTCTTGCATCTGTCCGTGGCTTGAATTTACTTGCACCGCATGTTGTTCATTATCAAATTGTAACAGATCAGATTGTGCACCTAGTATGTACCAAACCGGTAACTTACTTTTATTAACAAAGTTTTCAAGAGCGCCTGCACCCGCTGCGCTACTTTGATATAGGATCAGAAGACTATAATCAGCCAGCTTGAGTTTTGGCAGATCAATTAGCGAACTTGCTTTAACTTCGTAATTCTTATTACTTTCAATAGCCAGTCTGATAACGCTGATGTCGGGATGCGGGCCATCATAGAGCAACAAAATCTTTTGCCGGGCATCTAAAACTTCTACATAAATCGATTCGCTGTTGTTTAATAGCGAAAGCTCATTATTGACCGGAGCAATATTGAAAGTATATTTACGAATACCTTTTTTATCTGCATTTAGCTTTACAGGAACAAGCTTTTTAAAGTTATCGGTATTTACAGCAATGTTTTGACCGGCTACGGTCTTCCCATCTTCGGCAACGCTCAAATGCATGGTTTCGCCTTTGGCCTGGTTGGCTTCCATCAGTACATCAACCATAAAATCATTCCCGAGAAAGGCCGTCTTATTGTAGTTGATATTGCCGATCAGCAAATCGCGTTTGGCTACTGTATCTCCCAGACCAATCGTATAAATACCAGCCTTCAGGTTTTTGGCTTCATAGCCTGGGTCAGCGCCTTCATTGTATAGCCCATCGGTTGCCAGCACTAAGGCCCCGATATTCTGATTAGCGAAACGCTCATTCAGTTGTTTTATAGCCGAGGAAATATTGGTTTGTTTAGTATCAAATTTAGTTGAAAGACTATCCTTCAGTTCATGCCCGAAATTGAACTCGCGGACATCATATTTATCGCCTAATTGCTGTTTTAATTTGGCAAGATCATTAATAAACTGATGGGAATTGTATCCCTGCGGCTCAAATAACCTGACCGATTGCGAATTATCCTGCGCCACCAATACCAATGGCTTTTGCTTATTGTAAGTAATGGTGCGTGTTAGGGGCGAGATGAGTAAAAAAGCAATAACAGCAACCGTAATTGCCCGGACTACAAACAATAACCAGGCAATTTTTTTTTCAAGCCCTGAAGGTTGACGGTACAGCAGCCAGGCATACAATATTCCCAGCAGCAGGCAAACGGGCGTCCACCAGCCCGATATTGATCCCCAGGATATTGAAAATAGAAGCTGCATAATGGGTTCGACGTTAAACGTAATACGTTTTACGTTATGCTGCAAAATGCGAAAATATTATGAGGATATTGTTTTAAATGTTAAACCATCCTTATCAGTAAGGG
>CAISPD010000169.1 GCA_903887275.1 uncultured Mucilaginibacter sp. | reverse complement strand
TCATAAATAATCCGCGGCCCTTTTCCCTGCGGGTATTTAAATTGAATAAATTGATCTTTTGAACGATCATATTTAAACAAACCGTTACCTGTTGTTGAAACCCAAAGGTTTTGCTTATCGTCCACTAACATGCTGCGCACAGAGCAGTTTTCATACACCGGGTCGTTATCCAATCCAAAGCGATAAACCTTTGGTTTATACCCGTCGTACCGCAGTAATCCGTTTTGCGTGCCAACCCATATATAGCCCAGGTTGTCCTGGTTTAAAAATAGTATCGAACGTTCGGGCAAGCCATCTTTCACCGTAAAATGATCGAATTTTAACGGCGATTCCTGAGCAGAAGCCAACAAGCAGGAAAAAAGCAGGGCAACGGTTACCAGAAAGGTATTTATAAATAGGTAATATTTTTTCATATCGATTTGATTAATTCATAGGTAATTGAATAGTAAACTCCGAGCCCTCGCCTTGCTTACTGTCCACTTGAATACTCCCCCCATGCCCCTTCACCACCAGATCATAAGTTAAACTCAACCCTAAGCCGGTTCCTTCCCCCGTGGGTTTTGTAGTAAAAAATGGCTGCATAATCTTGTCTTTGATAGCATCGGGGATACCCATACCGTTATCTTTTACTTTGATGATCACCTGCCCATTTTCTTGTGAAGTGCTTACCGAAACTTCCGGTTTATAATCCGCACCGGCAGTTTTTGATTTTTGGTTTACCGCGTAAAAAGCGTTGTTAAACAGGTTAAGCAATACCCGGCCCATATCCTGAGGCACTACATTAACCTGAGGTAAACGCTGATCAAAACCGGTTATCAATGCTGCTTCAAAATCCTGTTTTTTGGCTTTTAGCCCGTGATAAGCCATGCGCAGGTATTCGTCGGCCAGTTGGTTAATGTCGGTTAGTTCTTTTTGGCCGCTGGTTGTGCGAGAATGCTCTAACATACCTTTCACAATACTTTCGGCCCGTTTGCCGTGGTGTCTGATCTTCTCTAAATTCTGCGATAGGTCATCCGCAATGGCGATCACATCGGCTTTATTGCCTTTTTCTTCTTCTTCTTTTAATTCAGCCAATAGTTCAACACTCACTTCCGCAAAATTATTGACGAAGTTCAATGGGTTCTGGATCTCGTGGGCGATTCCGGCAGTCAATTCACCGAGAGAGGCCATTTTTTCCGATTGGATCAATTGGGTTTGGGTGGTCTTTAATTGGGTCAGAGTGTTTTGTATTTCTTCTTTTTGTTCGTTCAATAATACATTGGCTTTTTGTTTCTGGCGGTTATTGCGGTAAAAAACAATCGACAAAAGCAATAATACACCCACTGCTCCTGATAAAAAATACGTCCTGTTTCTGCTTTCAATATCAGCCTTCTCCTGCTCTAATTGCTGCGAATGCAATTGCTCATCGAAAGACAGTTTTTGAAAATCGGCCAAACTTTTACTGTTCGCATCGAAGCTGCTGTCTTTTGCCATTAATGCAAGGCCCTGGTATTTATAGGCACTATCTTGCTGATGTTTGAGCACATAGCTTTTGTAAAGGGTTTCGTAATTATCGCCCAGGTCTTTATAGCCCAGTAGTTTTGAAACGCTCAAAGTTTTGATGGCATAGCTTAGGCTGGAGTCGGCCTGCCTGGCTTGCAGGTAATAATTACTCAGAAACCGGTATCCGCGGCGAACGCCATTTAAATTGTTACCCTTTTTTGCTGCGCCCACGGCTTTATAAAAATATTGCAGGGCCAGCTTATCCTGTTGCTGTTTCTGGTAGAGGTCGCCCAAACCTGCATAGATCGACCCAAGGTATTGCAAAAAATGTATCCTGAGAAATAGCTTTTCAGCATCTTGGTACGATTGCTGTGCCAGCTGATATTGCTGCGTAGTGGCATAGGTAGTTGCAAGCGAGAGGTATACGAGGCCCAAAAGTTCGCGCGAATGTGACTCTTCACAAAGCCCCAATGCTTTTTTATATTCCACAATAGCCTGGTCGTTATTTTTGGTAAAGGAAAATAGAATGCCCAGCTTTTGATGAATTTGTGCTAATGTGCCCAAACGGTTTGAACGAAGAGAGGGTATATGTTCTATGTTCCAGGTTTTTCCCTCATTAGCCTCATTTTCGGCAATTGTTTGCGCTTGTTGCAGGTACTTGAATGCTTCAGGATACTTTCCTAAAAGGGTCAGCAAATATCCTTTGAATGCGAGGTGATAGGCTTCGTCAATTGGCTTGTCATTAGCTTTTGCAATGGCAATACTCTGTTCCCAATAAGCAAGCGATCGTGGTGCATCACTCTCGAGATAGTAAAAGCCTAATTTTCGTAGTACCTGGTAACGTTCCAGATCGGTTTTGGCCAGTTTAAGATTTTTGGCTAAGCTATCCGGCTGCAAGCCCCGGGCCATAATCGATACAGGTATCAATAAAAGCAGTAAAATTTTAAAGCAAAGTCTCATTGTTGTTAACTATTAAATCGGGAGCGAAACAATAAACTCGGTAAACTCGCCTTCTTTGGTATTCACATCTATTCTGCCTCCATGCCCCTTAACAACCATATCATAGGTTAAACTCAAACCCAAACCCGTACCCTCACCAGTAGGTTTGGTGGTGAAAAATGGCTGCATGATCTTTTCTTTGATATGTTCCGGCATGCCCACGCCATTGTCATGTACTTTGATCACTACCTGGCTATTTTCGGTGAGGGTAGTTACAGTAACTTCGGGCTTATAGTCGCCGCCCTGGTTTTTTTTCTTTTGGTTGACCGCATAGAAGGCATTGTTGAACAGGTTGAGCAGTACGCGGCCCAGGTCCTGCCCGATAACGTTGATCTTTGGTAGCTCGGGATCAAAATGCGTCACCATTTCGGCATTGAAGATTTTGTCTTTTGCCCTTAAGCCGTGATAGGAGAGACGCATAAATTCATCGGCCAGAGCATTGATGTTGATCAGTTGTTTTTCACCACCGCCGGTTCGGCTATGCTGCAACATCCCCTTTACAATAGCATCCGCACGTTTGCCGTGGTGATTGATCTTTTGCTCGTTATCAAGCAGATCGCCTATCAGGTCAACTTCCAATTGTGCATCGCGTTCGGTTATTGGCTTTTCGGTTTCTGCCTTCAGCTCGGCCAAAATCTCCTGGTTAACTTCCGAGAAATTATTGACGAAGTTTAAAGGGTTTTGGATCTCGTGTGCGATACCTGCCGTCAACTCACCCAGTGAAGCCATTTTTTCCGATTGGATCAATTTGGTTTGAGCAGCCTTCAGGTCGCTCAGTGTATTTTCAACCTGTTTTTTGGCGGACTCCAGTTTATTGAAATCTTCATAGCGTGCGTAGGCGGTAGAGAAAGCATCGGCGAGAGATTGTACCAGTTCAATTTCATCAGGCGTCAGTGGTTCTATATTTCCTACATACAGCATGCCCTGTAAAAAAGGTAAAAAATGCAGATCCAGACTGATATCAGGATGCTCTGTTACATACTTATCGGTAGAGGGTATGGTACCCTGGTTGACCAGACTTTGGGTATAATTTGCAAATTCTTCCGCACTCCAATGGACAGTGGTAACTTGCTTTGCCCTCCAGGCTGTCGATAGCTGCGTTCCTATTCCGTTTGAATCAAAACGAATATTAAAGGTACTGATAGCTTTCCCATCGGCGGTTGACAGGTGCGCGTAAATGAGTTCCGCTTCGTCATCAATTATAAATACCCCGCAGCGGATAAATGGGATGCCGAGGATCATCAGCTCGTTCCATACCAATGGCGTTATCCTGTCAAGGTCCTCTGTAGAACGCATGGAGGCTATTTCGCCGCGCACTCTATCCAGTGAGGCTTGTTTGATCGCCTCGCGGGCTTGTGCCTCGGCTTGTTGAAGATCGTTAAAACGGGTATAAGCGAATGAGAATACTGAAGTAGCGCGTTGCAGCAGGTCCCAGCTTTCGGCAGAGATCGCGCCGGGAGAAGCTGCACCCATATAACCGCCCGGAAACTTGCATAGGTGATAGCTACGATTGGGGATATGATCTCCATAGAACCCCTCGAGTAATTTAGACTGTTTGCTGCAATAGTTGATCCATTCCTTGCGGTTTTCTCCCTGCATCACAATAGACACCTGTCTTTTGTCCGATCGGTAGAACGCCAGCATTTGCTGGCCCACCCAGGTTTTGCTTAGTTCTACCGTCATATGGTCGGCTACACGTTGGTGCTCATCTTTTATTACATACCAGCATTCCGTTTTTTGAGTAGTTTCATTATGAAGATAGATTGAACTGGTTTCTAATTCCTCCACGCCAAGCAATGCCATTTCCTGCCTGAGCAGGCCAGCCACTTCGATCAGTTCGCCGGGTTTTTGCATTGCCAGTGATCGCGAACGCACCTTTTCCATCGCTACTTCTATTTGTGACCGGCGGGCTTGTTTCTCCGCATTTTGCAGATCCAGGTAACGGCGATAAGTTTGACTGAAAACGCCGGAGAACCTTTTAAAAAGATTCATTTCATCGTCCCTTAACGGACTAAGTGTAAAGGCAAAAATTGCCCCTTCCGGGAAAAAGAAGGCATAATTGGTTTCCTTTTCAGGCAGATTTTCAAGGTCAAATTTCGCTGTATATTCGGGCGAATCGTTGATTGCTTTGTAATAGATTTTGAGGTCATCGCCAGCAAGCTCGTACAATCTGATCTGCTCTTTATTTTTCCATGCTTCATGGATACCACTGAGTAGCGGGTGGATCATCATATCTATCCTTCCTATCCGCATTTGCACTTTGCCGGTTGGATCACCAACTGCTGTCCAAACTTCCATGTGTTTGGTTTCGTCGATGATAAGAATACCGCAACGAACTGTTTTTTCTATGCCGAGTTTTACCAACTCGTCAAACATGGTCAACACCGTTTCGCCAACATGCTCGCTGTTGTGCATGGCCATTGTTTTGGCCCGGACGCGCTCCAGCGATAATTCAATTTGAGCCAGGCGGGCTTGTGCTTCCGCTCGTTTCAAATCCAGGAAGCGGGTATAGGTTCGTTCAAACTCAATAGCAAAGCGCCCTAATATTTTGCTTTCTTCGGGTGATAGCGATTTTTCAACCATTACACCAAAGCAGCCATATTTCAAAAAGGCTTCCACATAATATAATCCGCCCTGGAAATATTCAGGCTTCAATTGTTCAACGCCATCGATCAGTTCCTGCCATGCAGCAAAGTAACCTGCAACTCCTTCCGGCGCGACATGGTACGATACTACAGGGTCGCTTCCTTTCCAGTCGATCAAACATTGTGCTGTAGCTGGTTCATTACGGTCGAGCGGGTAATCAATGGCTTTACTCTTAAAATTATTGGAATTATTTTCGGCCCAGGCTGCCCAGAAAATGTGGCGATCCTTTTCTTCATCCGGCAGCCACAAAAATGAAAATGCTGAACGAATACCTAACTGCAACACCTGTTGGTGAAATACGCGCAAAGTATCATCCAGTTCACTCGAATGCTGCATGATCATACTTTGCGTACGGGTGCGCTCTAAGGCCGCTTCAATCTGGGCCTCCCTAACCTGGTCCTCCGCTTTTTGCAGATCGAGGAAACGGGTATAGGTTTGTTCGAATACTTTGGCAAAACGTTTGAAAATATCATGTGCTTCCGGTACCTGCTCATAAGTAATAAACAACAGGTAACCGAATTTGAAATAAGCAATATGATCTATTTGATGTTCAGGAAATGAGCCACCGTTTGCTATAATTTGCTTCAATGCATCGCCGGCAATTGGTAAGGTGCACAAATATTCATAATGCGCTTTGCAAACTTCACCGTCAAATTCTTCAATGTACAATGATTCACCACGCTGTCCGGCTGCATAATATCGCAGAAATGCTTCTTCTCTAGGTGTCTTGTAGACAGGCATTGTACCAGCTTCAGAACTAAACCATTCTGTTGATTCAACTTTACCATAGATATTAAAAGCGCAGCCCCGGGTTTGAATGCCCAATGCTCTAACCTGACTGTCCAGTAAATAAGAAGTTTCCGCCAGTTCATCACTATGCTGCATGGCCATGGTGCGGGCGCGTACCCTTTCCAATGCCAGTTCTATCTGCGATTCCCTGGCTTGTGCCTCCGCTTTTTTCAGATCGAGAAAACGGGTATAAGTACCATCAAAAACCCCGGCAAATCGTTCCAGTAATTTTATGCTTTCAGCCGAACGCTCTTGCGACGACTGAACATTGATCAATCCTTTCGAGAAAAAAGCCACATTGATCACCCGACGCTGCTCGTGGGGATCGTGTTTCGCTCCGCCCATGTTTTCGCGGAACTTCGTAAATGTATGCAGGTCCTTTCCACTCAAATCGATCACCAGCGAGGTTTTTTTAGCCTTCCAGCCCTGGTAGATCTTCTGGGTAACATGCGGCTCGTCTATCGGGAATTTGAATACCTGATTAATCTGGCTGCCATACATCGTCACCCAATATTCTATCACCTTTTCTTCTTCATTGATCACCCCTATAGTAGCCTGATCGGGATTTTCGCCTAAGTCTTTGAACTGTTGAAATAAAATATAAACGGTTTCAGACAACTCATCGCTATGCTGCATCGCCATGGTTCGTGCACGAACACGTTCCAAAGCCAGCTCAATTTTTGATTCGCGGGCCTGCGCCTCGGCCTGTGCCACGTCGGCATACCTCCGGTACGACAGTTCAAAAACGTTTTTGAAGCGTTTCAATATCTCCTGCTGATCTTCGGTTATCGCATTATAGGTAGAGATACCGATCATGCCAGCACCTATTGAATGCATATAAAAACACATTGCTTCGGCTTTCTCGACACGCTCATCTTTTAATAAACCAAGTTTATTTCGCCAGGCCTGCCAATCTTCCAATTCCTTGCCCGAAATTATTTTTTTGAACAGGGCTTCACTCGACCGGTTTATTTCGGCCTGGATCTCGACAAGTAACCTATGCGTGCCATAGGGTTCCTCTTTAATATTTACACCATAATCGGCGTATTCGAAAGCGAGGTAGGTTTGCCTCGCATCATTGTTAATCGCGATCTGCGCATTGCGGATATTTTCAAAGCCTAAGGCAATCAATTCCTTGTACATTGCTTCGCAAACACCGATCAGCTCATCAGCTTTTTTCATCGCCATAGCCACGGCTCTGACCCGCTCCAGGGCGGTTTCCAAACGAGCCTCTTTAGCCTGCTCCTCGGCTAACTGAATATCCGCAAATCGACGATAAGCCAGGTCGAAAACATTACGGAAGCGTTTGAGTACTTCGAGCTTTTCGGCAGATATTGGTAGAAAAGTTGATATACCAATTGCCGCTTCTCCTACCGAATAGAAATAATAATAAAGCGATGTTGTTTTGTCCAGGCGTTCATCCGGGACTTCATTGTTGGTGTTCCTGAATTTTTTCCAATTTTCAAGTTCAATGCCAGTTAGGGCTTCCTCAAAAAATGCATCTTTTGTTTTCCGGATATCTTTTACAAATTTTTCAAGCATTGGGTCACCACTATAAGGAATATGGTTGATCGTTCCCTTAGAAAAATCTGAATAGTCGTAATCAATAAAGAAATTGCTGTTTAAAAAGGTGTGCACTAAGGCATTTCTCAGATGGTCAAAATCAAGTTGTTGCAGTTCAAGGAATAATGATTCGCAAATGCTTAAAAGGTCGTCAGGCTTGCGCATGCTCATTGCAACCGTTCGCACTCTTTCAAGGGAGGCCTCTATCTGCAGGTCGCGGTTTTTTTCTTCAACTGCTATTCGCTTATGTTCCAGTTCTTCAATAGTTTCTTCCAGCAAAACCGTCATGGTTTTTTTCAACTGGTCGGCACGCTCTATCCTGAAAGCATCGATTCCCATCTTTTTATCGACGGCCTTTAACTTAGCAATTATAGCCTCCTTTTCAGCTTCGCTAAGTTGCGTATCAGTAGTGATCAGGTCGATTACGGTTTGCAGATTCTGGTCCATTCCAATCGGATAATAATTTATTATTTCTCTTTCAAAGCCACGCAACAGGTGGTTAAATTATGCATCTCCAAATTGCCGTTATTGGCACGTCCGAGCTCAGCCATTGAAAACATACCTGCCATGGGTACGTTCCACACTTTGCGTACGCCTTCAATTTCAATATTCATCATCGGCCCAAAGGATAATATTCTCCCTGCACAGCTAAAAACTACCAAAGCATCTGCTTCAGGCATTTCGGTAGCTTTAAGCTCGTCAAGCACCTTGATCACTTTTTCCATTACGTCAAAATCAGGCGGTAACGAGAAGCGAACCCTGGAGCCCTGAGGAACATTGCCCTGGCAAATAAAGGAGCCATCCTCGAAATTTACCTTAATGCCGGGCCGCATTACAGGATCGCCTTTTTCCCTTTGCAATTGTAGTGGCAGCGATGTGGCTATCTGAATGGCTACATCTACCGTATCTCCTGAGCGTATATCGAGGCCGCTGTATTTTTTGGTTAACTCCAATACCGGTACATCATCAATAGTAAAAACATGACTACCTATGCTTTTGGTAACAGTTTTCGGAGTGCCGATCGCATTCCAGCCACAGGTTGCCCTGCCTTTTACGGCGATCTTTTCTTCATCCAGCGCAATTGCAACCAGGCCATTATTGCTTTCCAGGTTGTTTGTGAAAACAAACTGCTCCATAAAAGTAAAATCGTCGCCGGCCATACCGCCGAACACATTGGCTTGATCGCCTATAATATCTTCAAATCCCGCCAGAATTGCTTCAGCATCGCTTTGCATGCTGCTGCTTGCCGAGATCAGAAAGGCCGGGGAGGCGAATGTATCTTTAGCTTTTCTTGCAATAGCCTGCGACGCTGCCCGATAATTGCTATCCTTAAATTCTTCGAAATATATACCGAAATACGCCGGGTTGATATCGAGCAGGAGAACAGCTATTTCGCCGTTGCTGAGGTCTTCATCAATAAATTCGCCATTTGTCGTGACCCCAAAAACGGCAATACCGGCGTCACTTAAGATTTTACCAAGCAGGTTTCGGTCTTGCTTAATTGATGTAAATACGATAGCCAGCGTGGGATTGAATCCCCCGGCTAAATTCCGGTTCAGAGCGGTTTGAATTTCTTCAGGTGATTTACCCCGGATCGATCTTGCGTTCATAGCTTGCTTTTTTTAAATATTTATCGGCAATTGAATTGTAAGCGTTGTCCCCTCACCGTCAACACTATCAACTTGTATGTTGCCTCCATGTCCCTTAACCACCATATCATAAGTAAGGCTCAGGCCCAGTCCGGTACCCTCGCCTGTAGGTTTGGTGGTAAAAAATGGCTGCATAATTTTTTCCTTGATAGCATCCGGAATACCTATGCCGTTGTCTTTTACTTTGATAATTACCTGCCCATTTTCGGTGCTGGTGCTAACCGAAACTTCAGGCTTGTAGTTACCGCCCAGTGATTTCTGTTTTTGATTGACTGCATAAAAGGCATTATTGAACAGGTTGAGCAGTACCCGACCAATATCTTGCGGGATCGCATTTACTTTAGGTAGCCCGGCTGCTAAATGCGTAACAACTTCAGCATTAAAACTTTTGTCTTTTGCCCTTAAGCCATGATAGCTGAGGCGCAGGAATTCATCTGCCATTAGGTTGATATCGGTAGGTTCCTTTTGCCCCGTTGCGCTGCGTGAATGTTCGAGCATGCCTTTAACAATACTATCGGCCCTTCTGCCATGATGATTTATTTTTTCCTCATTGGCTATCAGATCACTGATCAATTCATTGGCCGTTTGCTCATCTTGCTCTGCCTTTGGTTTTAAATTTTCAGCCTGCAGCTCCTTCAGCATTTCGAGGTTTACTTCCGAAAAATTATTGACAAAGTTTAAGGGGTTCTGGATCTCATGGGCGATGCCGGCGGTTAGCTCACCCAGTGAAGCCATTTTCTCGGATTGTATCAGTTGGGTTTGCGTGGCTTTCAGATCGGAAAGCGTTTTTTCGAGATCATCGCGCTGTGACTCTATCTCCTCTTTTTGTTGTACGATCTCCTCATTCTGATGAAATAGCAAATTATTGACCTTTTGCTTTTGCCGGTTATTGCGGTAGAAGATTCCTGCTATCAACATAAATACAGCGATTGCAGCTAACAATACATAGGTTCTGATACGTGTTTGGGTCGCGGCTTTTTCTTTTTCCAGGTCTTGCGCATGCAATTGCGCCTTAAAGGATAGTTGCTGAAATTCGGCCAGATTCTTAACGGTCGCGTTAAAAATGCTGTCTTTTGCCATTAAAGCCAGGCCCTGGTATTTATAGGCACTGTCGGTTTTGCCATTCAATTGGTAGCTTTTATAGAGGTTATCGTAGGCTTTATCCCGGTCTTGCAGGCTTTGCATCTGGTTTATAACATCGAGCGTTTTTTTGGCAAAATATAAGCTGGAGTCTTTTTGCTTTACTTTCAGATAATGATCGGCAAGTTCATTGTATGTCGTCGCTAAATTTGAAAAATTCTTTTGTTCAAAACCCGTACTGATCGATAAATGAAAATATTTAAGGCCTTGATCTGTATTCCCCATTTTTAAATAAATGCGACCCATATTGGTATACACCAATCCCAGATATTTTGTAAACCCTGTTTTTTTGGCAATTTTTTCCGCAATTTGTTCCAGAACCAGCGCTGAATCAAGGCGATTAAGTTTTTCATAGGTGTGCCCGAGATTCATATTGACCAAACTAAGTAAGCCCTGATCGTTTGCTTCAGTTGCAAGTTTTTTAGTTTCCCGGTACTCTGCTATTTGCTGCTCAATATTATTTGTTGCACCCATCAAATGCCCCAAATCATGATGGATACTTCCAAGTAAAAAGATACGCATCATGTGGTTAGGTAAGTTGTTGATATGGTTCCAGGTTTTTTGCTCACTGGCCGGGTCTTCAACAAGTTTGAGCGCGCGCTGCAGGTATTCCAGCGATTCGGGAAACTTGCCTAAATGCATCAATACATACCCGCTGCCATCTATCGCCCAGGCTTCGTCAAGCGCATGGCCATTTTTTTTCGCAAGGCTTGTTGCCAATTTGCTGAAATAAAGTGACGAATCTCTATTGGCTTCTGAAAAATAGTCGGCAAGGTCAAACAAACGCAAATAGCGTATGGAGTCGGTATTCGCTGTTTTAAATGCTTGCTTTAAACTATCCAGGTGGCTTTTTTGACCCATGCCTGAAAAAGGCAGCAGCAAAAACACAAATATTTTGATGAATTTTTTCATTCGATTTAAAGCGGTAACGTAATAGTAAATTCTGTGAACTCGCCCTCCCTGGTATTCACATCAATTTTGCCGCCATGCCCTTTCACGATGATATCATAACTCATCGAAAGGCCCAGTCCCGTACCCTCGCCGGTAGGTTTGGTGGTAAAGAAGGGTTGCATGATCTTGTCCTTAATGTTTTCGGGTATGCCCGGGCCGTTGTCTCTTACCTTAATTTCAACAGCGCCATCTTTCAGGCTGGTTGACATTTCCAGCGTGGGTTTGTAGGTTGCGTCAGCGGTTTTTTGCTTTTGCTGAACGGCATAGAACGCATTGGTCAGCAGGTTAAGCACAACCCGACCAACATCCTGTGGCACCATAGGTACTTTGGGTAGCTTTTCTTCAAAATTGGTCACCAGGTCGGCGTTGAACGATTTGTCCTTTGCGCGCAAACCATGATAGGCCAGGCGCAGGTATTCGTCGGCCAGTACGTTTACATCGGTCGGTTCTTTTTGCCCGCTGCTGGCCCGGCTGTGTTGCAGCATGCCCTTTACGATGCCGTCGGCGCGTTTACCGTGGTAGCCTATTTTTTCGAGGTTTTGTTTGATATTGCTGGATATATCCAGAGCTTCGTCAATTTCGCCGCGTTTCAATTCTTCGTCTAATTCCTCCAATAACTCAATGTTTACTTCCGAAAAATTATTGACGAAGTTCAGCGGGTTTTGTATCTCATGTGCAATGCCGGCGGTTAGCTCACCAAGCGAAGCCATTTTTTCCGACTGGATCAATTGCCGTTGCGTTTGCCTGAGCGAGATCAGCGTTTTTTTATTGGTTTGCAATTGCCGGTAGATAAAAACAAGCAATGCTGTTATGAGCGCCAGCACCACGAGTGAGCCCCAGAGTAAAATATTACGGCGACCGATCTCATATTCCTGTACCGCTTTTTCCTGCTTGAGTTGGGTAATGTGATTGCGTTGCGCTTTATCGTTCTGGTCAATTTCGTATTGGGCTATCTTAAACTGTTCAAGGTTTTTTTGCTGTTCTTCCGATACCAGAAAGTACTGATCGAAATATTTACCCGAGAGCTCCGGCTTTTTTTGCGACTTGTAGAAATCGCCCAGTTCTCGCAAATATTTTAACTGTAAAGGCGTGTCTTTAGCATCAACCACTATTTGGTAGGCTTTCAACAGGTACCTTTCGGCTTGATTCAGGTCGCCATTGGCTTTGTAATATTGATAATACCCAAAATCAACCTCCATATTTCCGAAGGCATTAACTGTTTTTAATGCTGCCGAATCAGCCATTTTTCTCACCCTTTCCAAAAATGGAAAGGCCATATCTGGTTCACCTTTTTTCAAATAAATAGCAGCTCTTAAAGCAGTACTTGTTGCTGTCCGTTGCGAACTAACCTGGGTTTGGGTCTTAATATCCAATGCATTCTGCTTCAATGCTTCTTCGAAATTATTTTTGAAATAGGCAATTAACGTCAGCCCATAATAACAAGTACTTAATGAATTTTTGTCATTTAGTCTTTTTGCAGCAGGAAGTATTTGGTTGATATATTGTCCTGCTTTTTCCAGGTTGCCCCAATTTGCGTAGGTTATCCCCACAACACTTATGGCATTGGAATAATAAATAGGGCTATACTGGCGAAATACCTCGGCTCCTTTTAAATAATTATTGATGGCTAGGTTATTGGCACCTTTGATCAGGTAATATCCACCGATGGCATGATAACATGGAGCGGTATTGAAGACCGGACCATTGACGAGATAATATTCCAGTTTTTTACTGTAATAGGCTAAGCGCTCTTCCTGGTTACCCATCAGGTTATACAAGATGCGCATGTTCATCAATAAGGGCAGGATCTGCTTATGCTGCTTATCAAACAGTTCGATAGCAGCCTGCAGACTTTGAAGCGCCTCAACATATTGTTTAGCCCTCCACTGGGTATTTCCCTCGCCAATAAGTTGATAGGGTGCAGGGTCTATTAATTTTAAACGCTTATTTAAGGCTAATAATGCCGAAACCCGGTCTGGGTAATTGGTAACTTCACCCTCCCTGATAGGTGTAACGTCTACCAGTTTTTGCAATAGCAACAAGCTGTCTTTTGGGTCTTTTGTCACCGAAAGCAGCCTTTTTAAGGAGTCCATCGTTGGCCTGGCAAATTCATTTTGCGCAAAGCACTTGCCGGCAAGTAAATAAAAGGATAACAGCAATAGAATTTTCTTCATCATAATTTTATTTATACAGGCAGGTAAACCCTAAACTCAGTATACTCACCTTCTTTAGTATCAATTTCAATCTTTCCGCCATGCCCTTTTACTACAATATCATAACTTAATGATAGACCCAGCCCGGTACCTTCTCCCGTCGGTTTGGTGGTGAAAAAGGGCTGCATTATCTTCTCTTTAATTGCGTCTGGTATGCCCACCCCATTATCTTTTACCTTTATTAATACCTGCCCATTGGCAAATGCAGTCGATACCGAAACTTCCGGTTTATAATCGGGTCCTGCTGTTTTTGATTTTTGATTGACAGCGTAAAAGGCGTTATTGAACAGGTTGAGCAATACACGGCCGATTTCCTGACCGATACCGTTCACTTTTGGCAGATCATGATCCAATTGGGTCAGCAGTTCAACATTAAAGCTTTTGTCTTTCGCCCGTAGACCGTGGTAGGAAAGGCGCATGTATTCATCGGCCAGTTGATTTATATTCGTCAATTCTTTTTGTCTGCTTGTGCTGCGCGAATGTTCGAGCATGCTTTTTACAATGGAATCGGCCCGTTTGCCATGGTGGTTTATTTTTTCCTCATTTGCCTTGATATCGGCAGCTATTGCCCTTGCTTCAGCTATATCTCCTTTAACTAACTCTTCATCCAATTCTACCAACATTTCCTTGTTAACTTCCGAAAAGTTGTTCACGAAATTCAATGGGTTTTGTATCTCATGCGCAATGCCGGCTGTCAATTCACCCAACGAAGCCATTTTTTCCGACTGGATCAACTGGGTTTGGGTTGATTTTAATTCACCCAGTGCTTGTTCGACGGTATCCCGCTGGGCGGATATTTCTTCTTTTTGCTCGCTCAATAATTGATTGACATGTTTTTGCCGACGGTTATTTCGCCAAAGCAAGGCACCGATTATCAAAAGAACCACTGTTGTCGCTATCACAGCATAAAAGCGGATGCTGCTGTTAAATTTCTCTTGTGCCGATCTCAGGTCCTCCTGGCGTTGCCGGTCACGGTCGGCTATTACCTGAAACTGGCGCGATTTATCGGCAGCATTACTGCTGTCTTTTGCTGCCATTTCGGCCTTCAGGTAATAGATATATTGCTTATCGTCTCTGCCTTTGTAAACCTGGGTTAAAATATCTGCAGCACCCACGGTAAATTCCCAGATCTTATTTTTTGAAACCTGTTGAAAGGATAAAAGCGCATATTTTTTTGCTGAGTCGAGCTGCCCTATTGCAAGAAAGGCCCGGGCCATGTTATTTTCTGTATATGGAAAAGTGGAGCTTTGAAAATGTTGTTTACTTATGTTAAAGCTTCGTCGAAAATAGATCAAAGCCGAATCAGGTCTGCCTGCTGCGGATAATACTTCTGCAAGGTCGCCGAGCGCCGTCTGTTCATAGAACCATTTCTGCAGACTTTTAACTTTTGGAAGTAAAGCAAATTCCTGATGAGCGTAGTAAAAGGCAGAATCCAGCTGTTTTTTATCCACATAGTCTGATTCAAGATTGCCGTAGTTGCCTATCACTTCTATAATATCTCCTTCTTTCATTGCTACCCGGGCAGCTTGTATGGAATAGTTTATAGACTTTTGCCAGTCCTGTGCATAAACATTGGCTAAAGCTGTCATATGTAAGAACCTGCACAGAAAGTAATTATTATTGATTTTTTGGCTAATAGTTATTCCTTTTAGCGATGCATCGAGCAAGCCGGGCAGGTCGTGCATTGTAAATGTTGCAGCACTTATCATTAACAATGCCCGGGCTTCGTTTTCGGGGTTTCCTGCGGCTTCAGCCGCAGAAAGGTCGTGCTTCGCCTTTTTGAGCAAAGCAAAATCACCCCCGGTGGTAGCCAGCAGTTCAGCCTGTACCATACCTAATTTTTCTGTATTCTTAAGTTGGTCTAAAACGCTCAACAGGCTATCCTGTCGTTTTTTTTGCGCCAATGAAATATTGCAAGCAATCACAATCGATCCGATGAAAAGATTTTTTTTTAACATCATCAGTTGATTGGCAATGCTATTTTAAACTCGGTATACTCACCTTCTTTAGTATCAATTTCAATCTTTCCGCCGTGCCCTTTCACCACTATATCATAGCTTAATGATAGACCCAGCCCGGTACCTTCGCCCGTCGGTTTGGTGGTGAAAAAGGGCTGCATGATCTTCTCTTTAATAGCATCTGGTATGCCTACGCCATTGTCCTTTACCGTTATCAGAACCTGGCCGTCGGCAAGTGCGGTCGATACCGAAACTTCCGGCTTATAATCGGGTCCTGCTGTTTTTGATTTTTGATTGACAGCGTAAAAGGCGTTGTTGAACAGGTTGAGCAATACACGGCCTATTTCCTGTTGTGCGATATTAATTTTGGGCAGTTTTTCATCAAAATTGGTGACGATCTCGGCAATAAACGATTTGTCTTTTGCCCGTAAACCATGGTACGAGAGTTTGAAAAACTCTTCAGCCAAAACATTCAGGTTGGCTTCCTGCTTTTCGCCGCTGCTATTGCGACTGTGTTGCAGCATGCCTTTCACAATAAAATCGGCTCGTTTACCATGCTGGCTAATTTTTTCCTGGTTAGCTTTGATATCTGCAGCCAAAGCCTTTACTTCTTCAAAATGCCCCTTTTCTATTGCCTGTGTCATCTCATCGATCATTTCGGTATTCACTTCTGAAAAATTGTTGACAAAGTTTAAAGGGTTTTGGATCTCGTGGGCAATACCGGCTGTAAGCTCACCAAGGGAGGCCATTTTTTCCGACTGTATCAGTTGCTTCTGGGTGTTTTGAAGCTCGGAAAGTGTTTTTTGTAAGGCGGTATTTGCTTTCTTACGTTGGGTGTTGGCAAATAAAAGGATGGCTGCGATGAGAGCAAAAACTCCCAGTACGCCAAGCAAACCATAAAAACGCACCTTATTTTGGTAGGCTATTTGTTCTGTCTCGATCGCCTGGCGGCGTTGGTCTTCATTATAGGCGAGGTTTTGTACCTGTAGCGTTTTCTGCTGGCTGAATAAACTGTCACGGGCTTTAAGAGTTACCTGCTCATAGTCAAAGGCACTTTTATAATCTCCATTGGCCAGATATTCATCCGTTAGCAGTTGGGTTACACGCTGTACCTGGTCGGGGTTTCGATCAAGTTTGGCTTGCTCGAAAGCTTTTTTTCCGAAAGCAATAGAGGAATCGGCCCGCCCCATTTTTTGATAAGCCTCAGCAATTCGTCTGTAATCCTCACTTTGCAGATAATGGTTATTGATAGCACTCGAATCTGCTAAACTCTTCCGGTAAAAATTGATCGCACCTTTAAAATTGCCTTTTTTACTTTCAATGATGCCGAAATTGCGAATAAGGTACCCCAGGTTGTTCAGCACCTTGTGTTTCAAAGCAAAATCATAATCGGTACGGGTAAAATAGTATGCGGAATCCAGTCGGTTCATGTCCAGGTATTCCCGGCTGATGTTGTTCATTTCTACAACCAGCAAGTCATCGAAACGATATTTTTCTACCACTTGTTTAGCTGCGTAATAGTTATCGAGTGATTTTTTCGTGTCTTTTAAAGTAGAGTACGTTAGACCGCGCGAGTTATAGCAAGCCGCTACTGTGCGCATTTCATGGATAGCCAGCGCTTTTGGCAGGGCCTCAAATGAAACTTTCAAAGAACCGGGCAAGTCGCCGCTAATGTTTAAGTAATTGGCTAAAATACTCAGGGCTTGCACTTCACCACGTACATAGTGTATTTTACGGGATAATGCCAGCGCTTTGCGGGAATACATAAGGCCTGAATCAACATTAGTAGTAAGGAAAACCGTTGCGGCTTTCATAAAGTAATATTGAGTAAGTGTTGTATCCTGTTTGTTTTTTTGGTAAGCCTTATTAAGGCTGTCTACTTTTTTATTCTGAGCAAAACTCTGGCAGCAAAAGCCAGTAACTATCATCGTAAACAATAGAAATCTTTTCATAAAGAGGGTTCGGGTTGAAGTTCCTCTATAAATGTAGTAAATCGCAGTAAAAAGAAAGAATCTGAGCGAGTTATGTGGTTTTTGCTTCCTACAAACCAACTGGAATTAATGCGAATTTTGAAAGGCGGAATGCGAAATATAGGGATGAAGCCAATTTTCAATACGGCCGAAGCATTTGTTATGCCGTATTAAAAAAGCTCAATGATCGCGTACGCGGCGTTTTAAAACGCCACCGGCGGCCTCTTTGATGGTACTGGTGAAGATAAATGCCTTATGGTCTATCCCGTGTACCAGGTTCCTTAGCTTGTGTACCTCCATCCGGGTTACTACCGTGAAAATGATATCTACTGGCTGGCTTATATCAAAACTTTGCTTCAAAAAGCCGCGTTCACCTTTGTATACGGTGATCCCGCGACCTAATTCCATAACGAGTCGCTCTTTGATGATCTCACTTTCGGCCGAGATAATGGTAACACCTGTATATTCTTCCAAACCTTCGATCACGAAATGGCAGGTACGTGACGCTGCATAGTAAGTAAGTATTGAATAAAGTGCGGTTGGCAAACCAAGCTGGATGCCGGCTATGAGGAAAATGATGATGTTAATACCAAGGATGATTTCGCTGATGGTAAAGCTGACACGTTTGCCCGTGTACAGCGCCAATACCTCGATACCGTCGAGTGCGCAACCGCCCCGTATTGAAAGGCCAACACCGATGCCCATAAATACGCCTCCGAAAATACAGATGAGTAAATGATCGGTGGTTACATGCTGCTCGGGCATATAAAGAAGGCAAAGCCCAAGACCTATAACAGCTGCGAGCGTCTTTAAGGCAAAAGCCAGATTTACCTGTCTGGCGCCCATCACAATAAATGGAATGTTAGCTATTACAATGACGTAAGCAATAGGAATATGATAAGTTTCGGAGATGAGCAGCGAAATACCGGTAACACCACCATCAAAGTAATTATTGGGAACTAGAAAACTTTTCAGCGCAAAACCGCAAAAAAGGATGCCGACAATAACGTAAACGGTATCAATAACACTGTGTGGTATTCTTTTCATAACTGTTTAGGGTATCAGGGCTTTAACTTTTGCTAAATTTTCCTGCTTTTTAGCGTTGCGTAAATTTAAAGCAGTTTGCGTAAAATAGTGGTGTTCCTCTAAAAATTTAACTTGTATGGCATTCCAGCTATTGCGGTCGGACATGCCGCGTTCATGGTAAAATTTATCGCCGATCTCAAAAAAATCATCCTGGCCCAGGTAGTCTAGGTCGGCGTCGGCAAGTATCTCTTCCAATTTATTATGCGGAGTTTGTGGTATACGGGTTGCTTTGATCATACCGCAAATTTTGTCGATCTGCCCCGGAGAGTATCCAAAACCCGGCAGGTATTCTGCAGCTACCCTGCACGACTCCGCTTCGTGTTCGTTAAGGGTGTACAGGTAACCGCTGTCGTGGTAATAGGCTGCGGTAAGCAAAAGTGTAAGATCTTCGCCGCCAATACCTTCGCTGCGCGAGATGTTTTCAACTGCAACATACACATCGCGTGTATGGTCGGCATTATGATAAAAGTAATTTCCGGGTAATTCGTTTGAAATTTTGTTCAAGATAAATTCCCCGGCTTGTTCCAATAACATCTAACTATTCTTTTTTCTTTTGGCTAAAGATATAAATCTTGCGCTATTATTTGCAAAATCACTGTTCTACTTAACAAACTCAAGGGTGTATTCCGAAACGTAGTCGCCTTTGTCGGCATAATTATCCTTATAAAACAAACGCGCTTTTTGGCCTAATCGTACCGAAGAAAGCTTGTTTTTACCATTAGCCACACTGCTTTCGGGCTGTAAAGATGGGTACCAGAGGGTATGCCCGGGTTTGCTTACCAAAAGCTCAGGTTTCGACCAGTCCTGCGAATTGCTGCCAATTCCCAGATCAGCATGTTTGTTGAAAGAAACATAAATGCTGCTCCCTACCCATGATGGGCCCTCGGCTTTAGCCATAAGCATCACCCAGCTATTTAAATATACATTCCAGCTAACTGAAGGTCCCCAATAATATTTTGATGTTGGTGAGGAAGTTGGTCCTCCGCCCTGTGCTAAAGGGATTTGCAGGGATGCTACAGGTTTGCCAGCCCGGTTGTAAACAGCATTAAAACCTTGACCGTCCCAACGGCGACCCTTACCTTGCGGATGATCGAGGTCGGCAAGTGCTATACGTGCCACGCTGATGCACTGCCCCCGCCATTCGGTTTTGGGATCATAAGTACCTGCTGAATATTTGCCCGGGTAGCCGTATTCGCCATAAAACAGGTAAAGATATTTACCGCTTGCCACGGCCGAAGGATCACCGGTCCCGCCTGCAAAGTTGATTGCAGTATTATGCGGTTTAAGGATCAGCCTCGGCTGTTCGTCTTCGGTAAATATACCTTTGTTGGTCCAGCTTTTTCCGCCATCGTCCGAGCGCATGATACCAATGCGGCACACGGCTGCTGCCGAAGTCGGCCCTTTTAAGCCCTGGGGCCAGTTGGCGTCAATATAGCCTTTACCCGTTTGGGCATCATAGGGAAGGGTAGAAGGGTAGTTTTCGTTATGATATAGCGCATATAGCTTCTTGCCGCTGATGTCGGTTTTATCCTGATATACCGATTCAAACCAAACGGCACCATGTAAACCTGGAGTACCGGGTTTAACATTCGGCGGCATTTTGGGTACGGTAAAATCGCCAGGTTTGCTGGCAAAAGCAGCATCAATTGTAGCGCCATCGGCAAACATCAGATTGTTTGAGTCGCCCCAAAGCGGGTCCTCGCCATATTTGCCCGGGAATATCCTGAAGGTGTCTGCTACCCAAACTTCAGACATGTTACAATCCACAAAGGAATTGAATGTTGCTGCGGGGTTGGGGCGGAGTATAAAATGCTTTTTTGGAGCAGCGTGCCCAATGTTTTTAAACGCAGCGCTTATCACAAGTGCCACTGATAGTGTGATTGTTGCAGCTAAAAATACGCGCAGCCTGTTCGATAGCATATATGTTTTTATGAATTTTATGGTGGGATCAGCAGCTTTGTGGCTTCCTCTTATCCTTTCATCTCCTCTTGTATAGCCCTCACAAATTCGTTGAGGTGCCGGGTGCCGATTATATAAACCAGCCCATCACGATCAGTAAGGTGCACCGCATCCTTGCCGGAAGTATAAAATCGAATAGTGCCTTTCTGGTGCAGGTTATAAACCGGGTTGTTGAAAAAATACCTGCTATAAATTCCCTTTTCAACTTTAACGATGCTGTTTAAATCGATCTTCACAAGCCGGGTGGTCCAAAGCCCGTCAATCAGTACACTACCATTGATCACGCGGGTACGGAAATGGAGAAAAAAGCCCATAATGATCGATATTGTAATAATGCCAAATCCCGCCACTGCCAGAATATCGGCTTTCTCGTTTACATCTGTAAAAAAATTGAAGGTATACGCAGCAAAACAAAACATAGCCAGCACCAGGCGAATGGTTATAGGTATCCATTCGCGGCCCAGGTATTGCTTTTCGATGAAAACGGGTTTATCGCTCATTTTTCAAATTGAAACCAGTTCGAAGATAGTAACTTTTTTAGTTTTCGCGCTTATTTTGTATCGGTTATCCGGGCGGTAACCGGCGATCCAAATGATATCGCCATTGCCGTTTACCAGGATAGGTATTTTTACCTTTTCAACTAAAGGAATTTTCAGGCCAACAAAAAAATCGCTCAGTTTTTTTCTGGTTTTCATACCCAGGGGGTAAAAATAGTCGCCCTGCTGCCAATTTCTAAGGGTAAGAGGGTATTCCAGCAGGTTTTCGTCTATCGACACCGAAAACGGGTTATTTTTAACGATCGACAATTCGCCGGGGCGTTTAATATTTAGCAGGGTATTGGCAAATTGCACCTGCTCATCATTACCTAGGATGCTGATAGCAGCTGCTTTTGTCCCGGCTTTTGGAGACAGGATCAGGCTATCACGATCCAGTAAAAGACTAAACGCTTCAGATTCAAATATGCGCCCGGAGTGTTTGCCCAGCGCGCCTATGATATCGGCTACTGTTGATCTATTAAATCCAAAATCATGGAGCAAGCCGTAAAGTAACAAACTTTGAGGGTTCAATTCTTTTGCTGCATCGATCGAAAGATAAAAGGAGTTGTTTTTTGCAACCAATATTTTTTTCCTTAGCTCCGCAAGTGTCTGTTTAAGCAATTCTTCCAGGCCCCGAAAATGTTCGAGATTTTGTTCAAAAGTATCTTCCAGGGCCGGGTTTAGCTCTTTCAGTTTAGGAATAACTTCCAGCCTGATCTTATTACGTGCATATTTTACCGAGGCATTTGAGCTGTCTTCGCGGTATGGCAGCTGGTTATTTTCAATAATAGCTGCAATATCGCTGCGCTTTAAAAACAGCAAAGGACGGGTCAGATCGCCGTTTTTAGGTAGGATGCCATGTAAACCTGCAATTCCGGTGCCACGTGTCAGGTTAAGCAATATAGTTTCGATAGCGTCGTTTTGATGGTGCGCAAGAGCGATAACATCGTAGCCTGCCTCCTGACTGATCTGTTTAAACCATTGGTATCTTAAAGTTCTTGCAGCCATCTGGATCGATACTTTCTCGTTGGCGGCAAAATCGGTGGTGTCAAAATTGATGGTGTGTAATGGAACGTCCAGTTGTTCGGCCAATCCTTTTACAAAGGCCTGATCAGTATCAGATTCTTCGCCGCGCAATTGAAAATTACAGTGTGCAATGCCGAAGTTGTAATTGGCAGCTTTAAGTAAATGGGCCAGCAGAACAGAATCCATGCCGCCGCTTACTGCTGCCAGAACCCTGTGCTGAGGTCCGAAAAGATTATTCTTTTCAATAAAATGAACGAAAGACTCTACCGGCAGCATCACCAAAATTATTAATTTAATAAGCTCATCCAAAAAAGTAATTTTGCGCCGTGATCAAATATCTGTTTTCCTTTTTTTTGCTGATGGTGGCTTCGGCTGTTTTGGCCCAGCAAAAATCGGTCATAAGAATCATTAAATCATCAAGCGTACAAGGCGCCAAAATTAACGGCGTAGATGTATTGAAGGTTTACGATGCCATATTTGAGCAGGACTTTTCAACCCTGCAGTCTGATAGTGCCTATTTTAACCAGAAGGCCAATACCTTCGATGCTTTCGGCCATGTTGTGATCACCCAGGGTGATACCATGCATATTTATTCCGACAAACTCAATTATGCCGGTAATACCAAGGTAGCTATCCTGACTGACAATGTTAAGATGGTCGACAAAGACGCTACGCTTACGACAAATTTTCTGACCTACAATACAGCAACACGCATAGGTACCTATACCGGTGGAGGCAAACTGGTAAATAAAGACAATGTACTTACCAGCACAAACGGATATTATTATGCACATACCCGCGATTCCTATTTCCGGTATAATGTGCGACTGACAACGCCGGATGCACTTACGGTAACGGATACGATGCGCTATAATTCGGGCACCAAGATCGCTTACTTTTATGGCCCTACCAATATCTATGGCAAGAAGAAAGGGAAAGACAACGACACGCTCTATACCGAAAACGGCAGCTATAATACCAATACCGAACAGGCTTTTTTTGGCAAGAAAAACCTTTACCGGCAGAACACTAAAACACTTACCGGAGACAGCTTATTTTACGATCGAAAGAAAGGATTTGGTCATGCGATTAAGCATATTATTTTTAATGATAAGGAACAAAAAATGACCCTAAAGGGCGATTTGGCAGACTATTTTAAGTCGACCGAACGCACGGTAGTTACCAAAAATGCCTACGCAGTTATTGTGACCGAAGAAAAAGATACCACTAAAAATGATTCGCTCAGGCAAAAGATCGTACAAGCTGATACCGCAAAAAAGGACATTGCTGATACCATCAAATTGCCGGCCCCTAAACTGAAAACGCCGGTATCCAATTCCGTTATTAAAGCTGTTCAAAAAAATCCTGCAAAGCCCTCGGTTAAGCCTGTGGCACCAAAGCTATCTTCAACGGCAAAAAGTGATACGGCAAAGACAGTTAAAAAGGGCAGTCCGCTTACCATGATCGACCTTCCGGTTGATTCATCCATTCGTAAAAAAGACACAGCCCGGATGAAGCACGATTCGATCTTTATTTCGGCAGATACCTTAGAGACGCAGATCGTAACCTATAAAGAGCAGAAGGAATTGCAGGAAAAAATGCGGTTGGCGCATTTTAAAGATACAACGGTGCACCCGCAATCCATCGTTTATAAAGGGCCGGTGAAACATATTGATCTTGCGCCACCCAGGATGCAGCCGGATACTACGGTATTTCATAAGCACTTTTTCGACGGATTTAAGACGAAGGAGTACATAAAAAAGAATACCGACAAAAAGCCGGGTGTCAAATCCTCTGCAGATTTAGCCGGAAAGCCGGTAAAAAGGATTAGTAAACAGGATAGTATCAGGCTTTCAAAACAGATCGATTCAGTCTTTCTGGTGCGCAAGATAAACTTGCAGGATACTGCCAGAGTGAGGATATTAAGTGCCTTCCATCATGTTAAATTATTTAAATCCGATCTTCAGGGAGTAGCCGATTCGGCATTTTACAGTGCAGCAGATTCAACCATTCGTTTGTACGTTAATCCGCTGGTATGGACCCAGGGCTCGCAACTGGCCGCGGATACCATCAATTTGCAGATGCGGGATAAAAAACTCAATAACATGGAGCTTTATCCGAATGCTTTTATTGTAAATATTGAAAAGGACGATTCCCTGCATTTTAACCAGGTAGCGGGGAAACGTATGCGCGGTTTTTTCAGAAATGATAAACTTGAAAACATGTTTGTTGCCGGCAATGCCGAAACCATTTACTTTGCCCGCGATAGCACCAAAAAGGAGGTAACCGAAATGCAGCGCTCGCTGAGCAGTCGCATCCATATCCGCTTTAAAGATGGGAAAGTAGCTGCAATGACCTTTTCGGCAAAGCCCGAACACCGTTACGCACCGATAAGCAAGTTTACGGAGGAAGACAAAACCTTAAAAGGCTTCACCTGGAAGCCAAAAGAGCGCCCTGTTTCCAAAGAATCTATACTGCCTTCCTATCATAAAAAAGCACCGGAAGTAAAAAACAAGGCAACCAAACCACCAGGTAAAGGTAAGGCTCCTGCAAAAGGACCGCCCGGGAAAAGTCAAACGCAGATCAAAACTGCCGGAGATACTGTTAAAAGTACAAAAACAATTGTCCTGCCAGCAAAAGCGGATAGTTTGAAGAAAGATACCTTAAAAAAATTGATCGATACTTCGACGGTAAAAAAGGCTATTACAAAGCCTCAGCAATAGCTTGCTGTTGCAGGAAGGCAACTAGTTTTTCAACAGCCCTTGCCCGGTGACTTAGTTGGTTTTTTTCGTCAAGGCTCATTTCAGCGAAAGTTCTGTCAAATCCATCCGGTTCAAATATAGGGTCGTAGCCGAAACCACCCTCGCCGGATCGCTCAGTACGAATGGTACCATATACTGTTCCCTCAAAAAGATATTCAGTACCCTTCCATAGCAGCGAAATGATGGTAATGAAGCGAGCCCGGCGATTTTCCTGTCCTGCAAGGTTCATTAATAGCTTATCGATATTGGCACTATGGTTCCCGTGCTGGCCAGCATATCGGGCCGAAAAAACACCGGGTTCTCCATATAGCGCGTCTACTTCCAATCCGCTATCATCGCCAAAACAGTTGAGGTGATACTTTTCAAAAATAAAATGACTTTTGATCGAAGCGTTTTCGGCGAACGTTGTACCGGTTTCGTCAATATCATCATAACAGCCAATATCATTCAATGTCAGAAGCACTATGCTATTACCAAGTTTAGCGGCAACCTCTTCTATTTTGTGCTTGTTATTTGTGGCAAATACGAGTTGTAAGGGCATGTTACAATATTTTCACCTGCTCCCAAAAAGCTTTTTTGTTGACAGTATTATTCATCATTTCTTCAAAAGCAAAGGTGTGTAAAAGCTTAACACCCCCAATTTCTTCAACCGCATTAAAACGCGTAGGTTCGAATGCATCGGGTAATGCATCCTTGCCGAGGATAATGACGGTTTTTGAATCAAAATAAGTTATTAAAGCAGTATATCCTTTTTCAAATTGCTTAGCCAGATTAACAATTGCCACATCATCCCTGTTTAGTCCTCTCGCAGTAAGTACGCTTTCAAGAGCCGTCAGGTGATCACCCTGCATAAATTCGTCATTCTGATAACTGGTCAGTATCAGTAGGTTTTTTTTGTTCAACCCCAGGTAATTAAAGCCCAGCACAGGCATTTCAATAGTGAGCGTTGCGGTAGTTGGTGCAGTATACTGTGCCTTATCTTCATCAAGAAGATAAATTTCATCCTGGAGAATGAAACGCAGGGCATTGTTATCTTCCACTTTCACTTTTAACATAATTTAACCAAAAAGAGTTAATTGTTAGCACCATTATAAGCATATTCGCACAAAATATTCATGCACATTGTGCTTATAAATTTGCACCTTTGCATGTTTTGTACATAAAGAAGTAGATGAGAAAAATCGGGATATCCCTTGTATTGAGTTTGGTTTTAAGCGTATCGTTTGTAAATGCACAAACACCGCGCACGCTTGATAAGATAGTAGCTGTAGTAGGTAGCAGTATAGTGCTTAAATCAGATGTTGAATTGCGTTACGCTAATGCGCTGGCCTCTGGTATGCCGCCTAATGAATCGTATAAATGTGATATCGTACAAAACTTTATTACACAGAAATTATTGGCCCAGCAGGCGGTAATAGACAGTGTTACGGTAAAGGATGATGAAGTTGATAACGAAGTTGATCGCAGGATGAGGTCCATGACATCACGTGCCGGAGGTCAGGAAAAATTGGAGGGTTTTTTGGGTCGTTCCATCATCCAGTATAAAGATGAGATTCGTGACGATATTAAAGAAAACATGGTTGCCCAGCGTATGCGGGCCAAGATCACCGAAAAGGTGAGCGTAACGCCCCTGGATGTAGAGAATTATTTTAAAAAGCTGGGCAAAGACAGTTTGCCGACCTTTAACAAAGAAGTAGAGGTGGGCGAAATTGTTTTCCAGCCAAAACTTGACCACGACGAGAAACAGATTTACAAAGAAAAAGCCGAAGAGTTACTAGCGAGGATCAAGAAAGGCGAAGATTTTGGTACACTGGCCCGCTTGTATTCAAATGATACCGGATCTGCATCAGATGGTGGCGACCTGGGGTTTGCTGATAGAAATACTTTTGTTAAGGAGTTTGCAGCCTGGGCGTTCAAGTTGAAAGCAGGTGAAATATCTCCGGTTTTTGAAACGGAATTTGGTTTTCATTTTTTGCAGGTGATAGAGCGCCGTGGGGAACAGGTGCATGTACGCCATATTCTGGTAACACCTAATATCACCCAGGCCAGCCTCGAAAGAGCTAAGCTCAAAGCCGACAGCGTTTATTTGCTGTTGTCAAAAAACAAGAATGTTACTTTTTCTGTAGCCGCAAATTTTTATTCGGATAATAAAGACACCAAATACAATGGTGGTATGTTGCTGAATGCCGATAATGTTGAATCGCGTTCAACTTATATTCCGACAGATAAATTGGATCCAATGGTAGCGCTGACTGTTGATACTATGAAGGTTGGTGGAATATCATCGCCAAAGTTATTTGTTGAACAAACCGGCAAAAAAGACTATAAAATTTTGTACCTAAAATCGGAAACGGATGCTCATAAGGCAAATCTGAAACAAGATTACCCCAAGATCAAAGAGGCAGCACAGGAAAATAAGATCAACCGGACCATAAGTGAGTGGTTTGAAAAAAGAAGGAAGGAGACTTTCATCAAGATCGATCCGGAATTTGTTGTGTGCCCGCAGATCAAAGGCTGGGCCAATACACCTACAGAAGTACAAACCACCAAAACGCCCTGATCTTATGCCATACCGAACCGATGTAGAAGCTGCCGATGCGCTGAAAGAGGCCTACGGGCAAATCACTTCAGAAATTGGAAAAGTTATCGTCGGACAGGATGAAGTAGTAAAGTCGGTACTCATCTCTATTTTCAGCAATGGACATTGTTTGCTTGTTGGTGTGCCCGGATTGGCCAAAACCCTGCTGGTGCAAACTGTTGCCCGCGTCCTTGACCTTGATTTTAACAGGATTCAATTTACCCCAGACCTGATGCCTTCAGATATTATCGGCTCAGAAATATTGGGGGAGGACAGAAATTTTAAGTTTATAGCAGGTCCTGTTTTTGCCAATATCATACTTGCCGACGAGATCAACCGTACTCCGCCAAAAACCCAGGCTGCCTTGCTGGAAGCCATGCAGGAAAAAGCAGTGACCGTTGCAGGGGTAACGCATACACTAGCTAAACCTTTCTTCGTTCTTGCCACACAAAACCCGATCGAACAGGAGGGCACCTACCCGTTGCCGGAAGCACAGCTAGACCGATTTATGTTTAACGTGGCGCTCGACTATCCAAGCTTTGAGGAAGAGTTGCAGATCGTAAAAAATACAACGAGCTCTGTAGTGCCTGAAGTAAAAAAGGTATTGAACGCTGAGCAGATCATTTATTTTCAGCAATTGGTGCGTAATATTCCGGTTGCTGATAATGTGCTTGAATATGCTGTCAAACTCGTTGCTAAAACCCGCCCTCATGCCGAATCTGCCAGCCCGGAAATAAAGCGACTACTGAACTGGGGCGCAGGTCCGCGTGCCTCGCAATTTTTAATACTTGGCGCTAAATGCCATGCAGTTATCAATGGCAAATACTCACCCGACATTGAAGATGTAAAAGCCATAGCCAAGCCAGTGCTGC
Organism: uncultured Mucilaginibacter sp.; assembly: GCA_903887275.1. Lineage (GTDB taxonomy): Bacteria > Bacteroidota > Bacteroidia > Sphingobacteriales > Sphingobacteriaceae > Mucilaginibacter. The sequence continues at coordinate 4,416 of CAISPD010000169.1, read as the reverse complement.
GTCACCGGATCATCCGCAGCTACCACGCCGAGGCAGAGGGGCTCTCGGCAGATGCTATTATTGAGCGGTTGGTGTGAGGTGATTTGTTGAAACGTTGTAATGTTGATCAAAACTTTCAGACTTTGGAGGACTTCCCGACTTTCTGACTCCCTACTGTTCTACAGCCGAAAAAACTTCCAGTAAAATATTCCAGCGATGATTTTCGTCTATTTCCCAGATGCGGACATAGTTGTAGTCGCTTACTACATCACCTTTTTTGATGCGTGCAGTGCCGTAGCTGTAAGCCAGGTCGTTACTGCTTGAGCGGCCAACGTTCAGGGTGCTGGCGGTGATACTTATTCCCTCATTATTGATAAATTTCATGATTTTGTCGGGGCCTGTTATCGGCTCAAAACCAGGGAAATAATAGCGCCCTTCTGGACTTAAAAACTCTTTGTAACTAGCCAGAGCCGACTTTGTGAGTTCCTCGTTAAAGGTTTTATCGGTGGCCATAATTATGCCTTTGCCTGCAAAAGGATCTTTTGACGGGCCGGTATGTTTTGAAGTATCCGGCTGTTTGAAGTCGATCAGTTCTTCCTGTTCAGCTTCAGGGTGTTGAATGCCAAGATCTATCAGCAGTTTTAACTTATTGTCGGCAGCATCAAGGTGCCATACAGAAACATAATGCCCGAAAACCTTATCATCTTCGCTTGTTTTATCGTTTTGATAAGTATACGGTCCGGCGGTAAATGCCAGGTCGCCATTGGCCGAAATACGTGCAAATTTAGGCTCCCACTTTAATGCACCCGGTTGCTTGTCAATTGAACTGTAAAAATCGGTTATCTTAATAACCCGTGGTTTAAACACAATACCTTCCGGGTCGGTAACTGCCAGGAAAGCATCTTTAATGCCTTTACGTTCTACCAGCCTGTTAAAGGCTTTTTCGGCATCAATTACTTTGCTTACATCTACTTTTGGGTTTTGCGCAAAAGCGGTAATATGTAAACTTAAAAGCGCAGCTACCGCTAAAACAACTCGTCTCATGCTGGTATTTGGGTTATGGGCTATGGTATTCAATTTGAGTAAATCAGCCTAAATTGTTTTAGGTTCAACCCGTACAATTAACGGAATTATCTGTTATAAAGTACAAATATCTTTTTTTTGTTTGGATTTTAAATTTTACTCCAGTTGGTGCCTTCTTTACCATCCATCAGCTGAAAGCCAATCTCCTGAAGTCCATTCCTGATCTTGTCTGAAGTAGCGTAGTCCTTATTGGATTTTGCTTCATTACGCAGGTTAACGATCATGTCCAATACTTTAGGCAGATCGTTATTAGCAGCCTGCTCGTTTTTTAAACCAAGTACATTTTCTACAAAGTCATGCATCAGTTGGCCGAGTATCGCCAGATTTTCAGCATCTATCTTCAGTTTGCCATCTTTGACGGAGTTAACGATACGAGCCGCTTCAAAAAGTTCAGCAATCAAAACGGGGCTGTTAAAATCGTCGTTCATAGCATCATAACAACGTTGACGCAATATCGCAACCTCAACTTCGCTGGTGGCGGAAGCTTTAAGTCCGTCAAGCAATGCGAGGGCATTCATTAAGCGTTTAAAACCTTTTTCCGATGCTTCCATCGCTTCATTGCTAAAATCGAGCGTACTACGGTAATGGGCCTGAAGCATAAAAAAGCGCACCGTCATCGGGCTATAACCCTTATTCAGCAGCGAGTGGTTTCCAGTGAATAGCTGTTGAGGAAGAAAGCTATTGCCTAATGATTTTGACATTTTCTGCCCGTTAACGGTCAGCATATTGGTATGTATCCAATAGTTTGCCGGTATTTTATTGCAGGAAGCTATGTTTTGGGCAATTTCGTTGGTATGATGTGTCGGCATAAGGTCAATACCACCACCATGTATATCAAATTGCTTGCCCAGATATTTATTGCTCATAGCCGAACATTCCAGGTGCCAGCCAGGAAAGCCGAGGCTCCAGGGCGATGGCCATTTCATCAGGTGTTCAGGTTTTGCTTTTATCCAAAGGGCAAAATCCAACTTGCCCAGTTTTTCATCCTGTCCGCCCAGATCGCGGGTATTGTTGATCAGATCCTCAAGATTTCGTCGATTAAGTATGCCGTAATCATGCGTTTTATTATAACGCTCAACGTCGAAATAAATGGAGCCATTAACCTCATAGGCAAAACCTGCCGCCAGTATCTGTTTCACCAACTCAATTTGCTCAATAATATGGCCCGTTGCTGTGGGTTCTATGCTTGGTGGCAGCACATTGAATACCTGCATTGTATCATGAAAATCGACAGTGTATTTCTGTACGATCTCCATCGGTTCCAATTGTGCTAACTTTGCTTTCTTTTCTATTTTGTCTTCACCCTCGTCGCCGGCGTCGCCTTCAAGGTGGCCGGCATCGGTAACATTTCGTACATAGCGTACTTTATAACCTATATGCGTCAGGTAACGAAAAACCAGGTCGAATGAAATAAACGTGCGGCAGTTGCCCAGGTGAACATCGCTGTAAACTGTGGGCCCGCAGACATACATGCCCACATGAGGCGCTGAAAGAGGCTCAAATTGTTCTTTTTTACGGGAAAGCGTATTATAAACAAACAAATTTTGTTCCATGTGCCAAACTTACGATTTTTTAGCAGGGATGCTAAATGCGCGGAATAACGCGCTGAAGTTTTTTATCTTTTCTAAGTAAAGATTTCCCCTAAATCCAAACTATTTAACTACCTGTCTCCGAATGCTGAATAATGAATGCCAAAGTGCTAATGACTTCATAATAGGGCATTCGATATAAGCAACCAATGATGTTGTAATTTGATTATCAAAACACCACGTCACTTCTCACCGGGTAATGATCTGAAAGCTTTTTTGTGATGACCTTATAATTGCGGACTGTAAAATCCTTCGTAGTCATAATATAGTCGATCTGGAAATTTGGGAAACTGCCATTGTAGGTACGGCCCAGGCCCGAGCCCTGTTCAACAAAGGCATTGACCAGGTCTTTACTAATTTCATTGACCGCATAGGAACTGGGCGTGTCGTTAAAATCGCCAGAAATAATATAAGGATAATTACAAAGCTGGGCGTTTGCTTTGATCTTGTTTACCTGTTCACTGCGTTTCAAAAAAGCGGTCTTTAACTTGCTGCCCAGTCGCAAAGCTGATCCTTTTTCGGGTTTATCGCTGGTTTGGGCAACGTTATTCAGGTAACGATAATCGTCCGGGTCGAAACGGATAGATTGCAGGTGAATACTATAGAACCGAAAAACTTTATCTCCTTTTTTCAGATCCACATACAAACACTGGTTTTCGCTCGAATGCTCGGATAATTGGATCAGGCCATGCGCTACAATCGGAAAACGCGAGAATATCGCCATGCCTATCGCTTCATCCTGGTTGCTTCGCACCTTTTCAAAATAATAAAACCGGCTACCCACAATGCGTTGGATGGAATCGAGCATATCATATTGCCCTTTGGTGCGGGTATAAAATTCCTGCAGGCCTATAACATCAGGTTTTTCGTCTCTGATGATCTGCAGGATCTCCTGTTTGGTCGACAGGTCGTTCTTTGATCCATAGCGTTTGAAATTGTGAACGTTATAGGTCATGATGCGAATCAAACCAGCCTGAGCAGTGTAACTATCAGAACCGGAAAAACGAAGTCCGATATTTTTGTTGAGTATTTTCCAGCCAAACAGGATACATACAATAGATAATAAAGCCAGTTTCCATTTCCGCAGCAGCCACCATACGATCATTAATAGGTTGCCCAAAAGCAGGAAAGGATAGGCCAAACCGAAAAAGGCGATCGGCCAGAATTTCGCGGGGTTGGTAATAGGGGCCAGGTAACTTAACAGGAGCCCGGTACAAAGCAGGACGTTGACCCAAAGGAAACACCTGTCAATAAAGCTACGCTTTTTTTTAGCCCTCATTGTCTTTGCTGGCTCTGAATAGTATTTCTTTCTCCTGCTTGCTAAGGCTGTCATAGCCTGATTGCGAGATCTTATCCAGGATACGGTCGATATCTTCCTGGCGGGGTAATTTGTTGCTAGGTTTAGCTGGGTTTTTGGCAGCAACTTTCAGTTTCGACCGTTTCTTGAAAAGTTTATTGAAGTAAGCCACCATGTCGTTGCCGCGCTGTAATTCTTTAATATAGAGAAAGCCGAATAGAGCGCCGCCAAGGTGCGATAATTCTCCGCCTGCATTAAAACCGGTAATGCCGAAGAAATCGACCAGGATCACAAACAATACGATCCATTTAAGCCTCACCGGGCCGATGATAAAAACATACACCTCATAATCGGGCAGCAGGGTGGCCGTGGCTACTACAATGGCCATAATAGCGGCTGATGCCCCCTGAAGCGTAGAAATGTTTACTTCGTGTACAAAAAGTGGCGATATATTATAAAAAAGAACAT
>CAISPD010000168.1 GCA_903887275.1 uncultured Mucilaginibacter sp. | reverse complement strand
TGACGAAATGTGGGGATATATAAAATATTACTTTTTAAGAGTTTTAGGGAGCAGCGTACTTTTGTATATACTTGCTTTTGTCGGTCTATGTTTTTGTTTGGCACCTGGCTTGTACCTCGGTACCGTTTTTGCCCTGGTTCCGGCCATCATTGTCGTGGAAAATGCAAGTTTCAGCTATGCTTTCAGTCATGCCTTTAAGCTGATCAGTAATAACTGGTGGACCACTTTTGGTGTGCTGGTCGTAATTTATATTATCTTGTACGTGGTTAATTTGGTTGTTGGAATCCCAGCTTCAATTGTCGGTGCGGGTAATGTATTTCTGCACATTTCCCAAAGGAGTGTTAGTGCGATATCGATGCCCTGGGTAATTCTCATGAATGTAATTACAGCTTTCATTTCCTTTTTCCAGATACTGCTCGTTAGCGCTGTAGGTCTTATTTATTTCAACCTTTCCGAAACAAAAGAAGGCACATCACTGATAGCCCGGATCGATGAGTTTGGCACCAGGAACCAGGACCCGGGGCCACAGCCTGAAGAATATTAATTATGCGCTATATTTTTTACCTCGTACTTTTAACCTTGTCGGTAAACCTGGCCTTGGGCAGCGATGTAAAAAAAGTTATACCAAAAGCACCGCTAATAGTTAAAATTGACACGGCAAAGAACCCATCAGTGCGCAGTTTTGATAAAGAAATACTGCATAAATACAGCGAACAACGAGAGTTTAATTACGAGGGTCCTGCAACAGGTACCTCATGGTGGGCCTATTTCTGGGATCGCTTTTGGGACTGGTTTATACACTTGTTTACGGTCAGAGGCCTGGGCATATTAGGTATTATCTGGAATATTTTATGGGTGCTGATATTGCTGAGCGGCGTTGCAGCTATTGTATATTTTATTTTAAAAGCCAGCGGGGTTGATTTGCAGGATATCTTTAAACGCAAATCAAATGCAGCAACGGTGCCTTACTCTGAGTTTTTTGAAGATATTAATAACATCGACTTTGATACAGAGATAGAAAATGCGGTGGCTAAACACAATTACCGTTTTGCAGTGCGCCTGCTATACCTCAAATGCCTGAAACAACTCAGCGACGGCGGAATGATTGCCTGGGAAATAGACAAAACAAACACGCAATATATTTATGAAATAAAAGACCAGGAGCAGCGTACGGCATTCTCCTCGCTTACCAGGCAGTTTGAATATGTTTGGTATGGCGAATTCCTGATTGATAACCAGGTGTATCTGACTATTGCAGGTTCCTTCCGAAACTTTAACCAGCAAAAGGCATGAGGTCGCTTAAATTATTTTATATCATTAGCTTTTCTTTCCTGCTGCTTTACCTGGTAGCAGAATTTAATAAACCTAAGGCAGTAAATTGGACACCTACGCTGTCATATAACGATAAGATACCATTTGGAACTTTCATCCTGTTTAAGGAAATAAACCAACTCTTTCCGGGTGCTAAAATTAAAGAGACCAATAAAACCATTTATGATCAGTTTCACGGCGATACCGTGCATAACAGCAACTACTTGATTATTGCCAATTCGATAAACCTGAGTAAGTATGACTACCGGGAAATGATCAATTACATCAACAATGGTAACTCAGTATTTATTGCAACCAGTAATTTCGTCCAAAAAGGCATTAAGGCTAACCCGGTTGCCGATACATTGGGTATTCAATTGGATTACTATTTCCAAAAGACCGTCACCTATCTCAATTTCACGAATAATAAACTGGCAAAGAAAGGCGGCTACCGGTTCAAGCGCGGTGTGGCGGCCGGTTATTTTCAACAATTTGATACTGCCAGAGCAGTGGTATTAAGCAAAAATGAAGGAGGGTTCCCTACGCTCGTCCGTTACAATTTCGGCAGGGGAAGTTTATTTTTATGTGCTGATCCAAAATTATTTACTAATTACAGTCTGCTAACGCCCAATGGTGCCGACTACGCTGCCAAAGCGCTTTCCTACCTGCCGGTACAACCGGTTATTTACTGGGATCACCTGCAAAATGGTGATATCGCGGTTGACGAATCGCCTTTACGTGTGTTTTTTAGTTACCCTGCCTTGCAGTGGGCTTACTATATTGCTTTATTTACAATGGTGGGTTTTGTCTTATTCGAAATGAAACGCCGCCAGCGCATTATACCCATTATTGCCCCGCCCGCTAATTCAACCGTTGATTTTGTAAGCGTAGTCGGTCGGGTTTATTTTGAGCAGCGCAACAATACCAATATTGCACAAAAGAAAATTCTCTACTTTTTAGAGCATCTGCGTACCACCTATTACCTGAAAACTAATGTGCTTGACCGTGAATTTATCGACAAACTTGCTCAAAAAACAGGGGTAGACATTTCGTTTGTGCAGGAATTGGTGGCGCATATTCAATACCTTACCGGTCAGCGGGTCAGCGACCAGGACCTGATCAAACTGAACCAACTTATCGAACAATTTTATATTAAATCCAGGTGAACATGGAAGAAGAAGAAATATTTAAACAAAGAACCGATCTGAGCAAGCTAACGGCGACTGTTGATCAGATCAAAGCCAGTATCGGAAAGATCATTGTAGGACAGCATGAAACGATAGACCTGCTGATAGCCGGTATACTTGCCGATGGGCATATCCTGATAGAAGGTGTACCGGGTGTTGCTAAGACGCTCACCGCTAAACTCATCGCCAGGTCGATTGATGCAAAATATTCTCGCATCCAATTTACACCCGACCTGATGCCATCGGATGTATTGGGCACCTCGGTATTTAATCCCAAAACGGTTGACTTTGAGTTCAAACGCGGACCCATATTTGGCAATATTGTATTGATCGACGAGATCAACCGCTCGCCGGCCAAAACGCAATCGGCACTATTTGAAGTAATGGAAGAACGCCAGGTAACGATAGACGGCCAGCGTTATGCAATGGAGGAACCCTTCCTTGTATTGGCCACCCAAAACCCGGTTGAACACGAGGGCACCTACCGCCTGCCGGAGGCTCAACTGGATCGCTTCCTGTTCAAGATAGAAGTAAAATACCCAACATTCGAAGAAGAAGTTGCCATCATCACCCAACAACACCAGCAGGTAGCTACAGAACAACTTGCGGCAATTAACCCGGTGCTTTCCAAAGAAGAAATTATTGCGCTGCGCAAGCAGGTACGCAGTCTGCATGTTGAGCCGAAGATATTGGAGTTTGTAGCGAAAATTGCGGCAGAAACACGTAATAGCAAATCGCTGTATTTAGGCGCATCGCCCCGCGCTTCGCTGGCCATTGTCAATGCTGCGAAAGCCGTTGCTGCCATTCGCGGACGCGATTTTGTTACCCCCGATGATGTGATATGGGTAACACCGGCCGTATTGCGCCATCGCATTATGCTTACGCCCGATAAAGAAATGGAAGGGGTTAGTCCGGATGAAGTTATTAAACAAATCATTCAGAAAATAGAAGTACCACGTTAATTTGTGAAAAAGCTCTACCGATTATTTTATAAAGATCTATTTTTTACCAACAGGTTTTTTACGCTGATGGGTGGTGCTGTCGTGTTTTTTACATTGTCGTTCTTTTTGCCCTGGCTGGGTATTTTGCCGCAGCTTTTCTTTTGGGTGGTGACCATTCTGGTGCTAATCGACCTGTTGATGCTATACCATTTGGGCAAGGGCGTATTTGCCAGGCGGCATGCCCCGGAGCGTTTAAGCAATGGCGACGATAACGAACTGGGTATCTATATCGAAAACCTTTATCCTTTTGATATCCATGTGGGCATCATCGATGAGCTCCCCTTTCAGTTTCAAAAACGCGATCTATGGTTTAAATCCAAATTAAAATCGCAACAACACAAACTGATCAATTACCTGCTTCGGCCTACTAAACGTGGCGAGTATGAATTCGGCACCATCAGGGTATATGTTAAAAGCAGCCTGGGTTTGATCCACCGCCGTTATAATTTTGAACAATCCGAAACCCTCCCTGTATATCCTTCCTTTTTGCAAATGCGCAAATACGAGCTGATGGCCGTATCTAACCGCTTAACCGATGTAGGGATTAAAAAGATACGCAGGCTTGGGCATAGCCTGGAGTTTGAGCAGGTGAAGAATTATGTTGCCGGCGACGACTATCGTACCATCAACTGGAAAGCCACCGCAAGGCAGGGCAACCTGATGACCAATTTATATACCGACGAAAAATCGCAGCATGTGTATTGTGTTATCGATAAGTCGAGGGCGATGAAAATGCCATTTGAAGGTCTGAGTTTGCTTGATTATGCGATCAATGCGAGCCTTGTACTATCGAATGTTGCTTTGCTAAAGGAAGATAAAGCCGGATTGATCACCCTGTCTGAAAAGATTGGAACTGTGGTGCCTGCCGACAAAAAAGCGGTACAAATTAACCGTATTCTCGAAGTGCTTTACAAAGAGAAGACCCGCTACCTGGAAAGCAATATGGAACTGCTTTACGTTACTATACGCAAAGTATTGAAGCAGCGCAGCCTGGTGGTGTTTTTTACAAATTTCGAGAGTATGTCGGCATTGGAAAGGCAGCTACCTTTTCTGAAACGCATTGCCCGTTTTCATTTGCTGATCGTGGTGTTTTTTGAAAATACGGAGTTACAAAAACTAAGCGAAGAACCTGCGACAACTGTAGAAGATGTGTATATAAAAACAATAGCAGAGAAGTTTGCTTACGATAAAAAACTGATTGTCAAGGAATTGTCCAGACATGGCATACAATCTATACTCAGTACACCTCAAAATCTTACTGTAAATACCATCAACCGTTATCTCGAACTGAAAGCAAGGCAATCGATCTGATCAGGTGCCGGGCAACAGGTGGTGTGTAGGAAGTTTAACGTCCGCATTACGCAGATCTTTTACGATCTTTTCCTGCAAGAATAGTTTGATATCCAGATAATCGGCAGGATCAACCCAAACCCTAACGGTAAAACGAATCCCATCTATTTCTAAAGCCAATACACCGACTATTGGCGCCGGGTTTTTGATGATCCCTTTAGTTGAGTGAATGGCCTTTTCAATAATACCTTTTACTTGTTCAACGTCTACAATGTACCCTAGCTTTAATTCAAAATCCAAACGGCGCTTACCCTCCCGGGTAATATTTACGATCACCTCATTGAACAACTTACCATTGGGGATAATAATTGTCCGATTGTCGGCAGTAAGCAATACCGTATAGAAAAGCTGTATCGAGGTTACGATACCATCCTGTCCCTGTGCTATGATGTTATCACCCAATTCAAAAGGTTTTAATAAAAGGATCAGCACACCGCCTGCAAAATTCTGAAAGGTTCCGGATAATGCCAGGCCAGCTGCGACGCCGAATGAGGCAACGATCGCACTCAGGAAGCTGAGTTCCCAACCAATGATATTAAATACCAAAAAGGTTAAGAGGGCATAAAGGGAGGTAATGGTTAAACTTAAGATGAAAGGCCGTAACGTAGAGTGAACACTACGCTTATTCATCCTGTTACGGAGTCGGATCTTTATGAACCGGATGGCCCAAAGTCCGATTAAGAATACAAGTATGCCTGATACATAATTAGGACCGCGACTAACCAGCCATTGCTGAAATTCTTTATAAAAATCTTCAAGCTTCATAAAGCTCAAAAGTAAGGAATAATTATTTGCCGTAAATAGCGATAAATAATTGCGGCCCCTTAATGAGCACCCAGTCCAGTAACTGGGTTCTAAAATGTTTGCTTTGCTCCCTGATCGCTTTCATACTCTTGTTCATCCAATTGTTATGCCTGAATGATGGCGTTTAACAATCTTTAACAAATTTAGGTCCGCAACTACCGAAATCAATGAGTTAATCAATCATTTGATTAACAAATGACAAAGGACTTGCAAGGCGATGACAATTGGATGGTATAGAAAAAAAGAAAGCCCTGTATGCTTTTGCATACAGGGCTTTTTGTCAGCATTGAATCTATGGTTGACAGTTCCGAATCAAGTTCAGAACTCAAGCTTTCAGAATCAAGACTTAAAATATTACATCATGCCGCCCATGCCGCCGCCGCCCATAGGTGGCATGCTTGCACCTTTGTCATCTTCCGGATCATCAGCAAGGATACATTCGGTAGTTAACAACATAGCTGCGATTGAAGCTGCATTTTCAAGGGCTACACGAGCTACTTTGGTAGGATCGATAACACCAGCTTTGATCAGGTTCTCGTATTTATCGGTACGTGCATTGTAACCGAAATCGGCTTTACCTTCTTTCACTTTCTGCACAACGATCGAGCCTTCTACACCAGCATTCTGGCAGATCTGACGCAATGGTTCTTCAATAGCACGACGGATGATCTGGATACCAGTATTTTCATCCTCGTTCTCGCCTTTAAGGCCCGTTAACGATTCAACTGCACGGATGAATGCAACACCACCACCAGCAACGATACCTTCTTCTACGGCAGCGCGGGTTGCGTGTAAAGCATCATCAACACGGTCTTTCTTTTCTTTCATTTCAACTTCAGTAGCTGCACCAACATAAAGTACGGCAACACCACCTGAAAGTTTAGCCAAACGCTCCTGCAATTTTTCGCGGTCGTAATCAGAAGTAGTTGCATCAATTTGCGATTTGATCTGGCTTACACGAGCTTTGATCTCTTCACTGTGGCCAGCGCCATTAATGATCGTAGTGTTGTCTTTGTCAACAATTACTTTTTCAGCAGTACCAAGGTAAGAAAGGTCGGCATTCTCTAATTTGAAACCTCTTTCTTCCGAGATCAAAGTTCCGCCAGTTAAGATAGCGATATCTTCCAGCATTGCTTTACGACGGTCGCCAAAGCCTGGAGCTTTAACAGCAGCCACTTTCAGCGAACCACGGATCTTGTTTACTACCAGAGTTGCTAAGGCTTCACCATCCAGGTCTTCAGAAATGATCAGCAAAGGTTTGCCGGTTTGTACTTGTTTTTCAAGGATTGGCAACAATTCCTTCATCGAAGAAATTTTCTTGTCGTAGATCAGGATAAAAGGATTATCCAGTTCTACTTCCATTTTATCAGCATTGGTTACGAAGTATGGAGAAAGGTAACCACGATCAAATTGCATACCTTCTACAGTACGAACTTCAGTTTCAGTTCCTTTAGCTTCTTCAACAGTAATCACACCGTCTTTACCAACTTTACCCATTGCTTCAGCGATCAGCGCACCGATCACTTCGTCATTGTTTGAAGAAACAGAAGCAACCTGTTGGATCTTCTTGTTGTCTTCGCCTACAGTTTGTGATTGGCTTTGCAAGCTTTTCACAACAGCCGAAACTGCTTTATCAATACCGCGTTTCAGGTCCATTGGGTTTGCTCCGGCAGCTACGTTTTTAATACCTGCAGTTACAATAGCCTGAGCCAGTACAGTAGCAGTAGTAGTACCATCACCTGCAATGTCAGCAGTTTTAGAGGCTACTTCTTTTACCATCTGAGCGCCCATGTTTTCCAGTGGATCTTTCAGTTCGATCTCTTTCGCTACAGTTACACCGTCTTTAGTGATCGATGGTGAACCGAATTTTTTATCAATGATTACGTTACGACCTTTTGGTCCCAGGGTTACTTTAAC
>CAISPD010000167.1 GCA_903887275.1 uncultured Mucilaginibacter sp. | reverse complement strand
CGACCGCCCTACAAATTCATCGTCAGCAATAATTCGGTGTCTCTGGCAGTTTATGTGAACGACTCCTACAAAAACTTTATGGCTCTACCACCGGATAAGCGGCATTTGGAGAGTCTGGTAAGTCCATAGTCCATAGCCAATAGTCCATGGTTCATAGACCATGGACTATTGTAATTAGACTTTAGTCTCCAGTTTTATAGTCCGAAGGTTGAAAAGTATTTGTGAAGACACTTTGGACCACTCCAAAAATCAACTATGGTCTATGGGCTATCGACTAATGGCTACTACAGCACGTCACCCCAGGTACTTTTGTCTTTCAGTAATTTTTCGCGTAAAAACCGGACTTGTGGCATGCCGTAATCCAATACCAGGTCGTGGAATTTTTTGAGGGAGAAGTTTGCGCCTTCTTGTTTCTGGTAATCGGCCCTCAGTTTTAGCAATTCCAGTTTGCCTATGGTATAAAACAGGTATCCCGGATCGAAGGTGCCGCGCAAAGCTTCCTGGCGGGATGGTTTATCTCCCTGGTACCAATTATCCATCAGGAATTTTGTGGCTTCATCCACCGTCATGCCATGGCAATGTGTTTTGATGGAGACGCAGAGCCTGCACAAACGCAATAGCGCATCGCCCGATTGGGCCAGGCGGTATTTGGCGGCAATAACCGGGTCGCCGTTATGTCCGTAGCCTTCATCTGCCATCATCTTTTCGCAATAATGCGCCCAACCCTCTACAAAAGCATAACTGCCGAATATCTTTTCAATTTTTGTGGCTTTGGAAGCATTCAGGTGCATAAATTGAATGTAGTGACCAGGATAGGCTTCGTGGATAGAAATATTATCGGTACTATAGTAGTCGAACTGGCGCAGCCAATCTTCCTTTTGCTGGGCCGTCCATTTTGCATCAACCGGCGTAATGTAATAAAAAGCTTCAGTTGCCACCGTTTCAAATGGTCCGGGATCATCATTTGATGCTGTGCTGGTTGCGCGGGCAAATTGCGGGGTTTCCTGTACTATTACACGTCGCTCGTTTGGCAGCGTCACAATGTTTTTATCAATAAGAAACTGACGTATAGCTTCTATATGTTTTTTTGCTTCCGGAATCAGGTTTTCGGCCGTAGGGTGCTCTTTTTGCAGATCGTGGTAAACATCAACCGGTTTTTTATTTGGGTTGATGATTTTGGCGGCTTCATTAAAACTTTGCTGTTCTTTTTTCAATTCGCTCAGGCCCAGTTCCAGTATCTTATCCGGACTCAAAGTAATGCCTTCATTATATAAAAGCATTTTACTATAGTTTTCAGTTCCGATGGCGTATTTATTATTGGCTTTCGGTAGTTTAACTTTTTCGAGCCAGTTAGCGAAATCGTTGGTAGCGTCGATGGCGAGTTTGTTGGAGGCCTCAAACGCCTTTAGTAGCGAATCGTTTTTTACATCTTTGAGGGCAACTTTCAGGTCGCCGCCTAAAAATTCGGCTGTTCCCCGGGCAATTTGAATAGCAATTTGGGTATGCGGAATTGCCAGTGTGTCCCTGAGGTTAGCTTTGGCGTCGGCAAATAATTCAGGTGCTTTGTTTTCGATGGCAATGATCGACCGGAGACGGTTTTCGATCGGGGCAAAGTTCCTTTTTACGTAAATGCTGACGTCGATAACGCCGGCATAATTCATCGGGTTATTAAACAATGGTTTTGTATCCTCAAAACCGGATATTTCATTTTTGATGGACGAGCGAAGGATTCGGTAATCCATAAAAACCTGTTCGCTCAATGCCGAAGTGTCGATAGCGGCTATTTTTTGATCGAAATCTTTTAGTCGGGCCAGTTCCCCCGCAATAGACGCTTTGCTCAGGTCGGTAACTTTACCATCATATTGGTGAAAGCCAAGTGCGGTACCATTGGCCGGCCGCCAGTCGAGGTAGCCTTTCAGGTAATCTTCTGATAGTTTATTGAACGAGTCATCGGCATTGCCTGTGCCGGGTTTGTGGCAAGCCGCCAACAGGAGGGCGCAAACCACCTGGACCATTGTTTTTTTCATGGAGTCAATTAATTATTGAAGAGCACCTTGTAATACTGGAGGAGGCCTCGTACTAAAGATAAAGTTTTTTTAATCAAAACTCCTAATCCTGCGCTGGTTAGCGTTGGTCAGCTATAAAATGCAGTAAGTGATAACTTGACCGGTCAGCTACCCGCTTCCTGGCTTTCGGTTACCCGGTGGATCTCTTCGAAAAGCTGGATAACTTTTCGCTGTAATTGTAATATCTCTTTCTCGGCGTCTAATAGCGTTCGTTCCAATTTGTTGTACTCTACGGTTGAAACTCCGGAGGCAATTTGTTCATTGGTAAATAAGCTGGCTATATCAGTTTTAAACAATTGAGCTATCTGTTCCAGGCGCGAAAGATTAACATCGGTGACACCAGTTTCGATTTTTGAATAAGCAGGAATTGAAATATTTAATTGTTCGGCGATGATCTGCTGACTCCATTTATTTTCTTCTCGCATACGTCTGATCTTGCTTCCTACAGATGTATTCATCTTTGTTTTTGCCACCATGAGTTACCCTTCGGTTTAATGTTAATTGACGAAAAAATTGATTTAATTAAATGTTAATTTTAGTGCCGTGTAGTATACTGCGAGTTAAAATTACTAAAAAACTAATTGCCGGCAAGTTTTCTGAAAATAAATGTGCAAATGACGGCACTTTGTTGATAAATTTTGACAAAAATGACGCTTGTATATCAGGAATGACATCCGATAAACGATGTAAGCCCTTCGATTATTGCAGATTGTTTGCGGGCACATGCCGGTAAAATCTTTAGCACATATAATTCACGCTAATAATTTATCTATTTTTTTTTAAAACCCTACTAGCTTTTGTAGGGCGGCAAATGGCAGATTTATGAGTTAACTTAAATGATTTTAAACGCAGCAGGATTTAATTATCAGTAAATGCGTCAAATGTAATTTTGGCGCCTTAACCTAACGAGCTTAAACATCTTTTTAACCTTTCCGGGGCTTTGGTAGCTATTTACCTTATAATCATTCAAATAAATTTAAACTAAGGGCTTGAAAATCAAAAAATAAGTCCGTACTTTTGCAGTCCCTTAATAAAAGGCGAGTCAAATGATGGCCGGGGATAAAAAAACAAAAAGAAAAAAAAGCAAGAATGCCTACTATTCAGCAATTAGTTAGAAAAGGTAGAGTAGCTCTGGTTGACAAGAGTAAGTCGCCAGCGTTGGACAGCTGTCCACAGCGAAGAGGCGTGTGCACCCGGGTGTACACCACTACCCCTAAGAAACCAAACTCAGCCATGCGTAAAGTGGCACGTGTACGTTTAACCAACGGAAAAGAAGTAAACGCGTACATCCCAGGTGAAGGTCACAACTTACAGGAACACTCTATTGTATTGATCCGTGGTGGTCGTGTTAAAGACTTACCAGGTGTGCGTTACCACATCATTCGTGGTGCACTGGATACTTCGGGTGTTAACGGCCGTAACCAGCGTCGTAGTAAATATGGTACTAAACGTCCTAAACCGGGTCAGGCAGCAGCCGCACCTGCAAAAGGTAAAAAGAAATAATTAAGGAGGATAGTAGCAATGAGAAAGTCAAAACCAAAAAAGAGAATTATCCTTCCTGATCCAAAGTTCAATGATACTTTGGTAACAAGGTTTGTTAATAACATGATGTATGATGGTAAAAAATCTACCGCATACGCTATATTCTATAACGCTGTAGAGATCGTTGAAAAGAAAACCAACGAAAACGGCATCGATACCTGGAAAAAAGCATTGAACAATGTAATGCCAGCTGTAGAAGTAAAGAGCCGCCGTGTAGGTGGTGCCAACTTCCAGGTGCCAACAGAAGTTCGTCCGGAACGTAAAGTTGCTTTGGGTATGAAATGGCTGATCAGCTATGCCCGTCGTCGTGGTGAAAAAACCATGCACGAAAAATTGGCAGGTGAGATCATTTCAGCTTCAAAAGGTGAAGGTGCAGCAGTGAAAAAGAAAGAAGATACGCACAAAATGGCAGAAGCCAACAAAGCGTTCTCGCACTTCCGTTTCTAATATTTGATTACACTGATTTAATAGTACGATTACACCGATTTTGTTATGATTGCAAATCGGTGTGATCATTAAATGATCGGCGAAATCTAAAAAATAAAAACATGTCAAGAGATCTAAAATATACAAGAAATATTGGTATTGCCGCTCATATCGATGCGGGTAAAACCACTACTACCGAGCGTATTCTTTACTATTCGGGTGTAAGCCATAAGATAGGCGAGGTACACGAAGGTGCTGCTACCATGGACTGGATGGCACAAGAGCAGGAGCGTGGTATCACCATTACTTCAGCTGCTACTACAGTTAACTGGAAATATCGTGGCAATAACTACCATATCAACATTATCGATACTCCGGGACACGTGGATTTTACCGTTGAGGTAAACCGCTCCCTGCGTGTATTGGACGGTTTGGTGTTCCTTTTCTCGGCAGTTGACGGTGTTGAGCCGCAATCTGAAACTAACTGGCGCCTTGCCAATAACTACAATGTTGCCCGTTTAGGCTTCGTTAACAAGATGGACCGGTCTGGTGCCGATTTCTTAAATGTAGTTAAGCAGGTTAAATCTATGCTGGGTAGCAACGCTATTCCGCTGCAATTGCCAATTGGTGCTGAAGAGAACTTTAAAGGTGTTGTTGACCTGATCAACTGGAAAGGTATTGTTTGGAACGAGCATGATAAAGGTATGACCTTTACTGAAGTGCCGATTCCTGCTGATATGATCGAAGAAGCTACAGAGTGGAGAGAGAAATTGCTGGAGTCGGTAGCTGAATATGATGAAAGTTTGATGGAGAAATTCTTTGATGCTCCGGAAACAATCACAGAGCGTGAAGTATTGGACGCATTACGCCAGGCAGTACTGGATGCCAAGATCGTTCCAATGATTTGCGGTTCTTCGTTCAAAAACAAAGGCGTACAAACCATGCTTGATTATGTGATGGAATTGTTGCCTTCGCCTTTGGATACCAAAGGTATTGTTGGTCACAACCCTGATACTGAAGAAGAGATCGTTCGTTTGCCATCTGATAAAGAACCATTTGCTGCTTTAGCATTTAAAATTGCAACTGACCCGTTTGTAGGCCGTTTGTGCTTTATCCGTGTTTACTCAGGTAATCTGGATGCTGGTTCTTACGTGTACAACATGAGGTCGGGTAACAAAGAGCGTATCAGCCGTATATTCCAGATGCATGCTAACAAGCAAAATCCTATCCCTAACGTAAGTGCGGGTGATATTGCTGCAGTAGTGGGCTTTAAGGATATCAAAACCGGTGATACTCTTTGCGACGAAAAGAACCAGATCATATTAGAGTCGATGAACTTCCCTGAACCGGTTATCGGTTTGGCGATCGAACCTAAAACTCAGGCCGACGTTGATAAACTGGGCATGGCTTTAGGTAAACTGGCTGAAGAGGATCCAACTTTCCGTGTAAATACGGATGAAGAAACCGGCCAAACTGTAATTTCAGGTATGGGCGAGTTGCACCTTGACATCATCATGGACCGCCTGAAACGTGAGTTTAAGGTTGAGGTTAACCAGGGTGCACCACAGGTTGCTTATAAAGAAGCTATTACAGGAACTGCAACACACCGTGAAACTTACAAGAAACAAACTGGTGGTCGTGGTAAATTTGCTGATATACAAGTTACTATTTCCCCTGCTGACGAAGGTGTAAGCGGATTACAGTTTGTGAACGAAATTTCAGGTGGTTCAATTCCACGTGAGTTTATTCCATCTGTTGAAAAAGGCTTCAAAGCGGCAATGGACAATGGTGTATTAGCCGGCTATCCTTTGCAGAACATGAAAGTTCGTTTATTTGACGGATCGTTCCACGCAGTCGATTCAGATGCTTTATCTTTCGAAATTTGCGCACGCAGCTGTTACCGCGAAGCATTGCCAAAATGTAAACCGGTATTGCTGGAGCCGATCATGAAAATCGAGATATTGACCCCAGAAGAAAACATGGGTGATGTTATCGGTGACATGAACCGTCGTCGTGGCCAGCTTTTGGGCATGGACTCACGCGCAGGTTCGCAGGTAATTAAGGCCACTGTTCCACTTTCTGAAATGTTTGGTTATGTAACCCAGTTACGTACCATCACTTCGGGCCGTGCTACTTCAACCATGGAGTTTGATCACTATGCTGAAGCGCCACGTAACGTACAGGAAGAAGTAGTTGCTAAAGCAAAAGGTAAAAGAGCAGCAGCTAACGCATAAGTTAATTTGAAGGTTTGAAAATGTGCCGATTTGAAAATTGGCCAAACAAATCTTCAAATTACCAAATTTTCAAATTAAAAAACTCACTATAACAAATAGCTCTTATAGTGGTTGAATAAAACAAACAAAAAAGATGAGCCAAAGAATCAGAATCAAATTGAAATCTTACGATTACAACCTGGTTGACAAATCAGCTGAGAAGATCGTAAAAACAGTTAAGCCTACGGGCGCTGTAGTAAGCGGACCACTTCCGCTGCCAACCGAAAAGAAAGTGTTTACCGTATTGCGTTCACCGCACGTAAACAAAAAAGCACGCGAGCAATTCCAGTTGTGCTCTTACAAAAGGTTGTTGGATATCTACAGTTCAAACTCAAAAACTGTTGATGCTTTAATGAAGCTTGAATTGCCAAGCGGTGTTGAAGTTGAGATCAAGGTGTGATAGTACCGGAAGATCAGATATTAAAAGCCATTCCTGCAAAGGGGTGGCTTTTTATGTTTGGACAAGTACGCAATTCCTTCGCTCAGAAAAAACTACAAGACTTATTGTCTACCAGCAATTGGTACAATATCGTAAGGTAGGTGTTTTTTTATGCTGAAACTATCATACAATACCGCTACACCCGTATCTGTCGTAAAATAACTGCCTTCAATCAACACACCATCAACCGTGCGGCTCAGGGCGATCTTCAAAAAGCCATGCTGATCGTCGCAGTAATTCTGTAATACAACATCATCGAGCAGCGAACTTGTGTCTGGATATTCCGGATCGTCCCGCCTGGCCAGGGTATGTAATCCCGCATAGCCGCCACCACCGGCAACGATAAAGGGAATCATCCTGCCGTTAGGATAATATTTGTGGAAGCGCTGATAGTTATGCACATGCCCACTGAATACCACATCAGGATAAACACCCGATTCGCGAATGGCGCCATCGATCAGCATCTGCATATGTACGCTTGAACCATGGTTGGTATCAGCTGAATATGCCGAGTGGTGTAAACATACAATAACTGCCTTTTGATTGGCAGCTGCAGTCTTTAAAGCTTCAATGAACCATTGACGCTGATCGTCCTGCACGTTACCGAAGCGGGGTACATTGCTATATAATCCTATGATATCAGCCATAGTTGTTTCCAGTACCCAGTATACATTGGGTTGTATGTTAGTTTTGCGGCCCGTGTCACCGGCAATTTCAAGGTCGATTTGTACCCGATTGCAGAAAACCGACATGAATGCATCCAGGCTATGAGGTGGATCCTTTTCCAAAGGGTCAATATCAGCATCGTGATTGCCTGAAATAGCAAAAATAGGGCAGGGGTATTTGCGCCAGGCATTAAAAAATTGACGGTAGTATTCTGAGGCCTGTCCGTAATTGTATACCACGTCGCCCAGGTGGAAAAAGAATTGTGGTGCTTGTAAACCGCCGGCTTTACATTGTTGAACTAATGCACCGATCACCTGTTGCTGATTTTCGATAAAATGCAGTTCGCCGGTATCGCCAGCCATCTGGAATGAAAGATGATCGTCATTGATTTCAGGAATCAGCTTATTGATGTTAAGGCGGTATGGGTAAGTTCCGGTAGGAGCAGGCAGCGGTTTAAACTTTTCCTGGTCATCAATAGCTGCTAACTTAAATACCGGCCTCGTGCGCGGATTGCGTTCGTCAGGGATCATTAATTAAGGTATTTGTTTTGCGTTAAAACAAACAAATATAACCAGCTAATATAAAATAACTATTAAGGCAGCTTAAAGCATCAAAAGTTTAGCCCCTGCCCAATAGCTCATCAACTTTATTACGCTCTGTCTGCAGCTCACGGGCAAGCTTGAGTTCCTTTTCGTGTGCTTTGGCTTTGAAGGTTTTGAAGTCTTCTTCTATTTCCTCGTATAACTCGGTCCGGTATTTGGCCTCTCTTTTGTGCCTTGATGTAGAAAGAATAACAATTACTAATGCTACACCCAATAATACAACCAGGCCTACCATCAACAGGTTATAATTTGATTTGGATAAAAGAATACCAAACAGACTGATCGAATTTACCCTTTCTTCGGAAGCATTGTAAGTTTGTTGCTGGTCGGTGGCATTTTTCTTAAGGCTGTCGGTAAGTTTGCTTTGTAAGGCAAGTTTTGCTTTGGCTTCCTTCAGTTGTGCGCGACTCCCGTTTAAAGTATCGATGGCATTTTTCCAGAGCGCAGCTAACAATGGCTGCTGGTAATGGTAAACTTTTGTTAAAAGGTATTGGTATTGGCCATTCAAACTTTTATCGGTTGGCTGGGTGGGTTCGGGTTGGGTAGCAGCAATATTGGCTTTTGCAGTATCTGTTGATTGCGCAGGGTTTACAACTGGCGGAGTAAATTTTCGGTAATAGCGTTTTACAGGTTTAGCGGGTGTTATCCTGACCGGATTTGTTGCTGTTGATTTTACGGCCGGGGGCTTTGGGGTTTCGGCTTGTTTGTTGGCAGTGCTATCCTGGGCATATAGTACTCCCTGGCTAATTCCCAGGCAAAATAAAATGGCGATAATATATCCGCTAACGCGCTTTATCATGGTTATAAATTTGGTTCTGTTTTAATTATAAATTAATTAAGCCCCTGCAAAAATCTTCTCACTAACTTATACTGAATTTATCCAGCAAAAGATATACTAAATTAAGTAAAAATAAAGCCGGAAATTACAAGGAATATTAAGTATTGATTATAAAATTTGCCGGGGCTGAGTATATTAGAGGCATGAATATAGGTATCATCGGCTTAGGCGACATGGGTAAACTGTACGCAAAAGCTTTTGCAAAGGCAGGATACGCAGTTTCCGGTAGTGATTTGCCCGAAAACAGATCGAGGCTGGAAGACGAACTTACTCCCCTGGGTATCAAAATTGCAGATCATGGCAGCGACATTGCCCGCTCCAGTGACCTGATCATTTATTCCGTGGAGGCCGACCGTTTGCATGATGTTGTTGCAGCCTATGGGCCTTCAACAAAATACGGCGCTATTGTTGCCGGCCAAACTTCGGTCAAACATCCCGAGATCGCCATATTTGAAAAATACCTGCCAGCCGATGCACAGATAATCACATTTCATGCCATGCACGGACCAGGTTTCGATCCGCAAGATCAGAAATTGGTCCTGATCCGCCACCGGTCTGATCTGCCAGCCTATAAACGCATGATCGAGCTGTTTACTGCTGTCGGCAGCGATATTGTTGAGATAGCCGACTTCCACGAACACGACAAAATTGTGGCCGATACTCAAGCCGTTACCCACGTGGGTTTTGAAAGTATGGGCACCGCATGGAAAGAAGCGGGGTTTTTCCCCTGGGAAAACGGCTCGTATTTAGGTGGTATTGATAATGTTAAGATTTTAACCACACTCCGTATCTTCAGCTATAAAGCACACGTTTATGCTGGTCTGGCTATCCTTAATCCTTATGCAAGGCAACAGGTAAAACGTTATGCAGCTTCCGAATCAGATCTGTTTAAATTGATGATTCAGGAAGACGAAAAGCTGTTCAGAGAAAGACTTTACAGAGCTCGTGATTTTGTTTTTCACGAAAGCCGCAAGCCGATATTGCTGAATGATAAAGTAATGAAGGAATTTTCCCTCTCCCAAAATCACGAATTGCAGAAGCCTAATTCGCACCTCAGCATATTAAGTATGGTTGATGCGTGGTACCATCTGGGCGTAAACCCATATGATAACCTCATTGCCCAAACTCCGCCGTTTCGTCTGCGCCTGGGTATTGCCGAATATTTATTCAGGAACGAGGAGTTGCTGGAGGAATCGATCGTTACAGCGCTTTATGATAAATCTATCCGCGGCGACGATCTGGAGTTTCATTCGGCGGTACGGGAATGGTCGGCCATCATCGGTTACGGCGACATGGAAGGCTACAAAAAGCATTTCAACGAAGTACAGAACTTTTTTAAAGACCGACTGGAAGAAGGTAAAAAGCAAAGTGCTGAATTGATCAGGAGGCTGATGGAGGAGTAGAGGATTGCGGAGTGCGGAATGTCAAATGCGAAGTGAGGTCGGATGAGGAGTGCTGAATGTCAAATGCGAAGTGAGGTCGGATGAGGAGTGCTGAATGTCAAATGCGAAGTGATAGATTAGTGCGGTGTGGTAAAGGAGAAGAATTTAAATTCAATAATAATTTATATTTTTGGACTTAAACAAGTACTTAATTCAGTATTATGCAAGTTTTAAATTATACAGAATTCAGAAAAAACCTTGCTAAAAGCCTGGATATGGTAAATGATGATGCAGAAACCTTAATAGTTTCTCGTAGCAAGGGAAAGAACGTAGTAGTTGTGGGTTTGGCAGAATATAACTCGATGGTGGAGACTATGCATCTTATGGGAAGCGAAGTCAACAGGAAGCGTTTGCAGGAAGCCATCGATGAAATGAATGGTGGACAATATTTAGCTCAAAAGCTGATCGAGGATTAAGATGGAATTGGTTTGGCAAACTAAAGCCTGGGAGGATTATTTATACTGGCAACAAATCGATAAAAAAACTTTAGTCCGAATAAATGAGCTGATAAAGGGTTGTCTGCGTACTCCCTGCAAAGGCATTGGCAAACCCGAACCATTAAAAGGCAATTTCTCTGGTTGCTGGAGCAGGCGCATCACCGATGAACATCGGCTGGTTTATCAGGTCAAAGAAAATAGGTTGCATATTTTGCAATGCCGTTATCATTACGTTTAAAAACAAGACTTGCGAAGTTTTCAAAACTTCGCAAGTCTCTCATCCGTATTGTTCCAGACGCTAACCGCCTCTCACTTCGCACTAAACAGCGTCCACGGATAAGCCTTCATATCTCTTAAATACGGACTCATCCATTTATATTGAGGGTGTGCTGCAAAATAAGGAGCTGCTAAAAAGTCGTCGCCACTAGGGTGGCCCATGTGTGCCCAGAACTGCATCTTGGATGCCAGATCGGATGTGGTTACCTTGCCTTGAACGGCTCCCATCGGGTAAAAGGGAGCTTCGTCCCATTCTTTTGAACCAAGCGGGTCTTTATCGATATGGCCGTCAATGACACAACGGTTCAATGCTTGTTTATTGTTCAAGGCATCATAGGTATCAGCTTCAATAATTTTACCTGTAGCGTCATCCAGTTTGCCTTTGTAATCTATCGCCACCAGTTTTTCCATGCGCAGTTTGCGGGCATTCGGCGAACTGGTTTTATCGTTTACATTAAAAGTTGTTTCCTCTTTGATCAGTTTCGGATCGCTGGCAAAGTTGGAGCCAATCATTGCGGTATCTTTTGAACGCCAAAGTTTATAATTCTTTAAGCCCAGCTCCAGTTTTGCTACTTCGTTGGTTTTTGTATCGCCTACAAGCCAATCGTTGGCATAACCGCCATTGTTATCGGTGGTCATTATTTTTACAAACTCGTCGATGCTGTTGGCGTATTGTGCCGCTTTTCGCGCACGCACAAATTCAGGCGCCTTGGTGGTATCAAAACCTTTAAACTGAGTGATGGTGGTTTCGGTAATTAATATGCCGCTGCTGCTCACCACAAAGTCGTCGCCGCTATGGATAAAGCCCGGCGCGCAATCCATAATAAAATGGTTGCCTTTGGCAGGTTTAACGTCGGCGATCACGTTCCAGCGTTCGCCTTCAATATAGTCGGTCCAGTTATTATGGCCGATAACGATTTTGCCGTCCTTCGTATATTTGCCGGTTGCAATAAATGCACTGCAATTGCCGGGAGCTTTGTTATCGCCGCTGCCGGGTTTTTCTTTGTTCATTAATGTAGGGAGGTAGTATGACGACAGGTCGATATTTGCATTCAGCACTACCAGGTCAAGCGAATCATATTTATAACCTTTAGCCCGCAGACCTTCCGCCATTCCAACCAATTCCTGCTGATATTCGGTATCGATTTTGTTCCACATAAAGCGCCCTGCAGCTGCACGGTACCAGGCCCATTCCTTTTTAGTGGTATGCGGCAGGTAAAACTGGAACACTTTGACCAAAGTATCAATTTCTTTAGCTACCAGGTAGCCGTGCTGGTAACCGATATCATGTGGCGATCCGGCAAGGTGCACATAGATCCAGCCATTTTTATCCTCCCGGCTCGAACCGGCAAGCGGATCGTGGGGTTTTTGTTGGCAGCTGAAAATAGAGATAGCTACTACTAATAATGCAAGCGATTTAAGGACTGTTTTCATCGTTCTGAATTTGTGATGGCTCAATATATAAAAATTCTTTCAGTTAGGCGGTATTAGCCTTCAAAGCCCTGTTATTTTACGTCGCGATACGGATTTTACAAGCTATTTAAATGAGAAATGATAAGCGTTTCAGACCGAACAAAAACGAGCGCGAATATTTTATTTGACACCCTTTTGAAAATCGTTCAAATATTTATATTTGATTAATAACCAGATTAATACCTTAAAACTCTTAACACATGAAAGCACTTATTACCATTTTGATCCTGGCAGGATTTGTCGTTGTTATCAACGCCTGCAATTCAAGTCAGGAAAAAGGAACAGCCACTGCCGCCGTTTCCAAAGACAGCCTGCTTACCCGGGGTAAATACCTGGTAACGATTATGGGCTGTAACGATTGTCATTCACCCAAGAAAATGGGACCGCAAGGTCCATTTCCCGATACTGCGCTATTATTGTCGGGTTACCCGGCAGGCGAACCGCTGCCAGCAGCTACTCCCGAGCAACAAAAGATGGGTCAGGTGGTATTTACGCCTGATCTTACAGCAGCATCCGGTCCATGGGGCGTCTCTTATGCCGCAAATATTACCAGCGATGCAACAGGTATAGGCAATTGGACTGCCGAGCAGTTTAGAAATGCCCTGCGCACCGGCAAGTATATGGGATTGAAAGAGGAGCGCATGATGGTGCCGCCCATGCCATGGCAGGATTTCCGCAATTTGACTGATGCCGATATTGACGCTGTTTTTGCTTTTCTAAAATCGACCAAACCGGTTAAAAATGTAGTACCGACTTACCAGCCGCCTGGCAAATAAGTATTAATTCAGCTAAAACAGAAAGAGACGCGTATATCGCGTCTCTTTCTGTTTTAGCTGAATTTTGCAGACCCTGGTACTAATAGAGAAAGCGTATAGCAGGCTGAATTTTATCTGCTTGTTTTGTTATTTAATATCGATTTATATATTTTTATTAAGCAAATCATTGATCTGACATCTACTTATAATATTGTATATGAACGGTAAAAAAAGCATTGTACAAATTGAGCGCTTTAAATCGCCCGAAGTTACTAATTGCAGGTTGCCAGGGGCTAGTGTCCTTTTAAAGGGCTTGATGGTATTGGTAATATTTTTATTTATCGGTGGCCAGGTTGCAGCTCAAAGAGCACTAAAGATCACCCGGATGCGTAAAGTTACCTTTGATACCTATAACAAAGTTTGGTCGCCCTGGCCAACTACCTGGAGTACCTATCAAAACGGCAATAATCCGGTGATCACCATTACCACATTGGATACTAATGGATATACATTTAAGGTTGATATGCAGATAGGCACCAAGCAATTTACATTCGAAGTATCCTATAACGGTTTCGACGATAAAAATAACTGGACCAAATATATGGACCAGAACAGCGACGAGATCGCTATCGTTGGTTCAACCATGAGCAAGCTGTCGCAATATGGCTGGCCGACCGATGGCCGGGTGCAAATCTATTTCTGGATATATAGCGGAAATTACGGACTGGAGCTGGAATAAGCCTTTATCTTGCTATATCAATTTCAGAGCTGAATGTTGCGCGATAGATTGAATGTCGCGGTTGTCTTGCAATAAGCTATTGAACGGGCAGGTTGCTCTAAAACCAGCGTGGACCTGTTAATTGACATGGTTATCAACAGCAAACCCAACCCATTCAACCACTCACCAATTCAACCCAAAACACCCCTTCCAAACTATTTGAAAAAATAACTGATTATCTATTTGACAGTTAATATATAATTTCTATCTTTGCCGTCCCTTTCGGGGGATACAAATGTCTTGAGCGAGGCCCTACTGCTTCGATGGACACAAAAAAATAGTAAAATGTCAGGAATTATTGGTAAAAAAGTAGGAATGACCAGCATTTTCGACGAAACAGGGAAAAACATTCCTTGTACCGTAATCGAAGCTGGCCCTTGTGTGGTAACACAAGTGAAGTCTGTTGATTCAGACGGCTACGCAGCTGTACAGCTGGCGTATGGTGAGAAAAAAGAAAAAAACACCTCCGCTCCCTTAAAAGGTCACTTCCAAAAAGCCGGCACAACTCCTAAACGCAGGCTTGTTGAATTCAAAACTTTCGAAGATCAGAAAAACCTTGGTGACACTGTTACCGTGGATATTTTTGCAGCCGGAGATTTTGTGGATGTTGTTGGTACCTCAAAAGGTAAAGGCTTCCAGGGTGTAGTAAAACGTCACGGTTTTAGCGGTGTGGGTATGCAAACACACGGTCAGCATAACCGCTTACGTGCTCCAGGTTCATTGGGTGCTTCATCATGGCCTTCACGTGTATTTAAAGGTATGCGCATGGCTGGTCATACAGGTGCTGAACGTGTAAAGGTTCAGAACCTTGAAGTATTGAAGGTATACCCTGAGCAGAATTTAATGGTAGTTAAAGGTTCCATCCCCGGAGCTAAGGGTTCATTCGTAATTGTGGATAAATAAGATGGAAGTTAAAGTATTAAATATCTCAGGTAAAGAAACAGGTGCCAAAGTGCAGCTGTCTGATGCCATCTTCGGTATCGAACCTAACGACCACGCGATCTATCTTGACGTGAAGCAATTCCTTGCTAACCAGCGCCAGGGTACACACAAAGCTAAACAGCGTAACGAAATTGCAGGCTCGACCCGCAAATTATATAAACAAAAAGGTACAGGCGGTGCCCGTGCCGGTGGTATCAAATCCCCATTGTTTAACGGTGGTGG
Source organism: uncultured Mucilaginibacter sp. (assembly GCA_903887275.1). Taxonomy (GTDB): domain Bacteria; phylum Bacteroidota; class Bacteroidia; order Sphingobacteriales; family Sphingobacteriaceae; genus Mucilaginibacter. The sequence goes on along the minus strand of CAISPD010000167.1, from coordinate 295 downwards.
CCGTGTATTCGGTCCGCAACCACGCGACTACAGCTTTAAGCTGAATAAAAAATTGAAGGCTTTGGCTCGTAAATCAGCCCTTTCATACAAGGCAAAAGATAACAACATCGTAGTGCTGGAAGATTTCAGCTTTGATGCTGTAAAAACTAAAAGCTACGTGAAACTGGTAGCCGACCTTAATGTAAGTGAAGTAAAAACTTTACTGGTATTGGCCGCTGCTGATAATAACGTGTATTTATCAAGCCGTAACCTGAAGAAAAGCAAAGTGATCACTGCCGATCAATTAAACACTTAT
>CAISPD010000166.1 GCA_903887275.1 uncultured Mucilaginibacter sp. | reverse complement strand
TGGAAGCCGTTAAAAAGGTGATATAAAGGAATATTAGCTGTTACCAGATCTACAGCATCGCGAATTACTGAGCCCGTTAATACCTGGAAAATATTGGAAATTATTACAAACAGAATACCGGGTATTAGCCGCCATCGGTATTTGTACAGGAATTTATTGAGGTAAGCCAGGCTTTTCATTTGCGAAGCAAAGGTAGTTTTTTTGAGTTTGGCTACCTATACCTATACGCTAATGATGCACGAACATATTTAACTGTAAAGGATGTTACGCCATAAATCATCAACTATTAGCTAAATATGTTTGTCACAATCAAAAAAACGCATACTTTTGTCCGTATCCCTCAACGGGTACATTTACACTTATAATGTCAACCCAAAACACCAGCGAATCACTGTTTGGCCAGATGAATGCCTTTGGTCATCAAAAAATAGTTTTTTGCAACGACCAGGACACTGGTCTCAAAGCCATTATTGCTATTCATGATACAACGCTTGGGCCCGCTTTAGGGGGCACAAGAATGTGGACCTACAAATCGGAGACAGATGCCTTGAATGATGTTTTGCGGCTTTCAAAGGCAATGACCTACAAATCGGCGGTTGCGGGATTGAATCTGGGTGGAGGGAAAGCCATTATTATCGGCGATTCGAGGCGGGATAAAACAGAGGCGCTGTTACGTAAGTTTGGCAGATTCATCAAAAATCTGAACGGTGAATTTATCACTGCCGAAGACGTTGGTACCAATCCGCGTGATATGGAATATATCCGGATGGAAACCCAGTATGTTATGGGTGTGCCTGAAACTATTGGTGGCAGCGGCGATCCATCGCCAATAACTGCACTTGGAGTGTTTATGGGTATCAAGGCAGCCGTAAAAGAAATGTTCGGCAATGATAACCTGGCCGGAAGATCAGTAGTGGTGCAGGGCATAGGGCACGTAGGTGAAAACCTGGTTCGCCTGCTGCGTGATGAAAATGCGATGGTTTATGTAAGCGATATTAACGAGGAGCGCACGGGGCAGGTAGCCAAAAAATATGGAGCACAAGCGGTATCCAATAATACTATTTTTGATATCGAGGCAGATATATATTCGCCATGCGCATTGGGTGCAACTATCAATGCGCAAACCATCGATAAACTAAAATACGCTATCATAGCTGGTTCGGCAAACAACCAGCTGGATAATGAGTTTGAACAGGGTCGCACATTGCTTGAAAAAGGTATATTGTTTGCGCCCGATTATGTGATCAACGCCGGTGGCGTGATCAATTGTTATTCGGAATTAATGGGTTTCAGCAAAAAGCGTACGCTGCAGCTCACAGAAAATATTTATGAGGCAACACGTAACGTATTGAAGCTTTCTAAAGCGGAAAAAATTTCGACCATAGAAGCTGCAAACAAAATTGCCGAAAAACGTATTGCGGATATTAAAAAAGTAAAGTCAACCTATTAAATCATATAAACTTACCGGCTACCTACCGGTTTAACCGTTCTTTATACCATGTTAAACAGAAGACATCTACGCGTAAAAGTTCTACAGGCGCTTTATGCCTATCATCAATCTGAAAATCCCGACCCCAGGCAGCACGAGAAAAATTTGCTGCAAAGTGTCGAGAAAGTGTACGAAATGTACATTTGGATGCTGTCGCTCATAGCAGAGGTGACAAGTTATGCAGTTATTGATGCCGAGGATCGTAAAAACAAACATCTGCCAACAGCCGAGGATCTGAAGCCAAATCTGAAAATTCTTGAAAACAGATTTATTACTTCACTCAATAAAAATGAAGAGTACCTGACGGCAGTAAAAAAATACAAGATATCATGGAGTTTTGATCCCGAGCTGGCTAAATCATTGTTTACCATACTCAAAAACGCACCTGAATATACAGAATACCTGCAGAAGACAGACGATACCCTGCATAGCGATAAAGACCTGATCAAGTTCATCTTTAAAAAAGTGATCCTAAAATCATTGCTGGCTGAACAGGTATTTGAGGATAAATTTATCTTCTGGCCGGTTGATAAAGATGTATTGCAAGCATTGATCGCCAAAACATTCAAAAACTTCTCCTTCGATAATCCCAAACAAAATAAACTGGCCGAAATTACCGGAAACTGGGATGAAGACCGCGAATTTATCATCGATCTGTTTCAGAAAGCTATTCGTTACGATGCTGAATACCAGGAGATGATCGGTAAAAAGACACAGAACTGGGAACCTGATCGTATTGCCATGATGGACACCTTACTGATGAAAATGGCCATCACTGAATTTGTCAATTTTACTTCTATTCCGGTAAAAGTAACCATCAACGAATACCTTGAAATATCCAAGGAGTTCAGTACACCCAAGAGCAATTCGTTTATAAACGGTATCTTAGACAAAATTTTATTCGAACTGAAAGCTGAGAACGTGATCAGGAAAGTGGGCAGGGGATTAATTGATGAATAAAACTAAATTCGGAAAATAGCCTAAAACACAAATTAAACAATGAAAAAACTGTTTTTAGTAGTAATGGCTGCCAGTATGCTGATGGTAGCCTGTAATCAGGGGTCGGGTAATGCTGCGTCGACCGATGCAGTTTCAACAGCCGACCGTGCGGTATTAAAATTTGAAAAAGAAACCCATGATTTTGGAAAGATCAGAGCCGGCGACATTGTGAACTACGAGTTTAAATTTACCAATACCGGAAAATCGCCATTGATCATTACCAATGCTGTAGCCTCATGCGGATGTACCACACCGATTTGGCCGAAAGACCCGATAAAACCGGGCGAAAGCGGAACCATCAAGGTTACCTTTAACAGTAAAGGCAAGCAGGGTTTACAGGACAAGCAAATACAAGTAACAGCCAACACCAATCCACCAACAAATATTGTTCACCTTATTGGCGAGGTGGTTTTATAATTAACACATACAAATGACAACAGCAATTTTATTACAGGCCGGTGCTGCCGGTGGCGGCAGCGGAATGCTGATCACAATGGGTTTGATCATTGTGGTTTTCTATTTCTTCATGATCAGACCGCAGGTTAAAAAACAAAAGGATCAAAAAAAATACGTTGATGAGCTGAAAAAAGGTGACAAAGTTGTGACAACGGCTGGTATACATGGTCGTATAGCAGACGTATCTGAAACAACCTTCCTGATTGAAACAGAAGGTGGCGGTAAGATCCGTTTTGAAAAATCATCGGTTTCTCTCGACGCTTCAAAAGCACTGAACACACCGCCAAAAACTGCCGACGCCGACAAAGCGAAGCTGAAAGCCTAAGACATTAGGTCTGATCAGGCAATTTTTTTGAAAAATGGCAGGCTGTTAAAGAAATTGCAGCCAGTATTAAAAAGTTTAAAGTTTGAACGATATTTGTTCGGCTTTAAACTTTTTGCATTCAGTATGGATCGGGATTCCAATTTTCTGCTGGCGGTATTTTGCTTAAGTCTTTGAGCTCAAATTATAATGGCACTCATCAAATTATCTGTATCTGAACGCAGGCGCCTCTCGGCGTTTTTCACCTGCCTGGTACTTGCTTTTTTGGCCTGGGTGTTTACAATATTGTCTGATACCCACGAATACAAGGTAAAAGAAGTGCTTAGCTATAAAAATGCGCCACAAAAGCGTGCTTTTCATTCCTTACAAGCCGATACAGTAAACGTAACCTTGCAATGTACCGGATGGGAAATATTATTTCAAAAGGCTGATTTTACCAATAAGGCGATCACGGTCGACCTGCATTCGCTCGATAACAAAGACTATATTGTTCTAAGTTCGCAGTTGAAACAGATCAATGACCATAAAGAATTTGATCAACCTGTTACCGCAATTAGTCCTGATACCCTGTATTTTGATTTTACCGGTCGCATTTCTAAAAGGGTGCCTGTTAAGTTATTGACCGATATCAAATACCAGCCCCAGTTTGCGCAATCTAATAACGCATCGCTTAATCCTTCATTTGTAACCGTCAGCGGTCCCGAAAAGGTTATCGATAGCATTAGTTCGTGGCAAACTGATACACTAAAACTTGATAGCGTAGGCGAAACAGTTCGGACAACACTGGCCCTGCATCCGGTTAGTCAGGCTAACCTCTCTATTTATCCGAAGATGGTTCGTGTACACATACCCGTTGATGAGTTTACTGAAAAAACTGTTCAAATACCCGTTAAACTGGTCAATAACCATAACCTTTATAACGTAAAGATATTCCCTCAGAAAGTTAGCGTAACCTTTACCACGTCGATGCGCAGGTACCCCGAAATGGACGAAGACTTTTTCGAAGCCTCCGCCGATCTCGACCTTTGGCGCCATAACGGTTATACCACATTGCCCGTTAAGCTTACCCGTTCGCCGGGATACGTAAAGATCGTTAAGATCGAGCCGCAGAATATTGATTTTATAATCCGCAAATGATGCTTAAAATAGGAATTACAGGAAACATCGGAAGCGGGAAGACCACCATCAGCAAAATATTTGAGCTATTGGGTGTACCGGTTTTTTTTGCCGACGACGCAGCAAAGCAGGTGATGATCTCCGATACTTTGCTCATGGATGAGATAAGCCAGGCATTTGGCGGTAATAGCTATTTTGATGATGGTACACTAAACCGAAAACATATTGCAGCTATTGTTTTTAACGACGAGTTGCAATTGAAACGATTGAATGAAATAGTACATCCGGCGGTATTCCGGGCATTTGATCAGTGGTTGGCCGGTAAAATGGATGTTCCTTACGTATTGAAAGAAGCTGCGCTGCTGTTTGAGAGCGATTCGTATAAAATATGTGATAAAACCATTCTTGTTACCGCCCCGCTCGAACTAAGAATAAAACGGGTGATCGACCGCGATGGCTTATCACGCAACGAAATTTTAAATCGGGAATCCAAACAATTCACCGAAGAAAAGAAAAAAGCATTAGCCGATTTCAGCATTAAAAATGATGATAGCGAACTGGTAATACCGCAGGTTTTACAATTGCACGAAGTTATTAAGTCATTAACAGCTCGTCATTAGCTGCGCGGTATTTCGCTGCGCTGGCATTTGGCATTTTGTCGAAAAATCCAATGCCCAATGCCTAATGCCCAATGCCCAATGCCCAAGTGACCAAAGATGATTTTAGACGATTTCCTCGAATATAACCCCAACGGCCTTTACTGCAAATACGGCGATTTTTATCTCGATCCGCAGCGGCCGGTTCAGACGTCGGTTATTTCGCATGCGCATGCAGATCATGCGGTACCCGGTCATACGGAGGTTTATTGTACCGAAGGTACGGCTGAACTGATGAAATTACGCTATGGGAAAAATGCCGGGAAAGCCTTTAATATAGCGGTTTACAAATTGTCCTTTACCATAGGTGGCGTTGCTATTACATTTATACCGGCGGGGCATATACTGGGTTCGGCGCAGGTGGTAATGGAATACCGGGGTATCCGTTACTTATATACCGGAGATTATAAGATTCAGACTGATAGCACTTGCGAGCCATTAGAGTGGGTGAAAACAAACGTACTGATAACCGAAACTACTTTTGCGCGGCCAGGTATTATACACCCGGATCCGGTAGCAGAGATAAAGAAATTGAATGATATCAAGATCAATATCTTGCTGGGGGCCTATGCCCTGGGTAAAAGTCAGCGATTGATCAGGATGATCAATGACCATGCTCCTCAAAAAACCATTCTGGTACATCATCGTATCATGCCTATAAATACTTTGTACCAGAAAGCTGGTTTCGAATTGGGCAAGTATCAGATTTATAGTCGCAAATTAATGAAAGCACAGCAGGAGTATGTTTATATAGTGCCGCCCTTTACCTTTGATAGTTACTACTATGCTACTGGCGTGAAGCGTTTATTTGCATCTGGCTGGAAAAACCTGCAGGTTAATCAAGAAGATACTTTATTCATTTCTGATCATGCCGACTGGAATGATATTCTGGAGGCCGTTAAAAACACAGAGCCCAGCGAGGTATGGACGCTGCACGGTGACGGCACAGCGCTGCGAAAACACTTTGGAGATCGTATATTTGTAAAATTATTGAATTGATATGCTGACAGAGGGGATAGACTATTATGTAGAAGAAGGAGGGCTTTTTGTTTTCACGGAAGCTTACCACCTGAAAAGAGGTTATTGCTGCCAAAACAAGTGTTTGAATTGCCCCTGGCATTTTGGTAAACCAATTGAAACCAATGAGGAAGACCAACAAGGTAATGACAACGGATCGGCACCCCTTGCATCTGATTACTAAAAATTTATAAGCATATTTGCATGTTTTAAAACCGGCCCCCAAATGCGTATCGACGAGGAAATACAAAGTACTAACTTCGAGGATAACTACCATAAAGCTGTCATTAACATCAGCTATACCTATGGCTGGTTGAACAATATGATGCGCTGCCAGTTTGAGAAACATCAACTTACCACACAGCAGTTTAACGTTTTGCGCATATTGCGCGGACAATACCCAAGCCCGGCCACTGTCAATCTGATCAAAGAACGCATGATAGATAAAATGTCTGATGCTTCACGTATTGTTGATCGCCTGGTGCAAAAAGGATTAGTTTCGCGTTGTACCAATAAAATCGATCGCCGTGCTGTAGATATTCGCATTACTGATACCGGCCTTGATATCCTCAGCAAAATGGATATTGAATTTAAGACCAAAGATTTTCTAAAAGATAACCTCAGCGAAGAAGAAGCCGACCAATTGAATGTGCTGCTTGATAAGTTGAGAGGGTAGTTTTTCTTTTTGTCGATAGTCAATAGTCCATGGTCCTTTGTCCATTGTCTTTTATCTTTAGACCGTAGTCCATAGTCCATAGCTTTTCAACCTTCCAACGTTCCAACATTGCAACGTTCCATCCTTCCAACCTTCCTACACAACTACAATTCTGCTAAAAACGCTCCCAAGGCTATTCCCATACCTAAAACCACAGCAATCATTTTGCGGATAGTAAACTTATGATCGGAGCTGGATTCGAAGAGGATCGTGGTGGAGATATGGAGGAAAATACCGATCACAATTCCCATGATACGACCGTAATATTTCTGCAGGTTGCCAATGCCTCCGGCGCTCAGTTGCGTGCTGAAAAAGTATCCTGAAGGGGCCATCACCGCAAAGAGTATGACGAAAAATATCGTTTTCCGGCTGCTTTGTTTGTTAGCTAATAGCACCGTTGCCAGCGCAAATGCTGCCGGGATGTGATGTAATGCTATGCCATATACCAATTGATTTTGATTACCCTCTGCAATCGGCATTCCCTCTAAAAAAGCATGTACACATAAACTTAACAAAATACCGATGGGAAAAGCATAATGCTCATGTTGGGGCGCATGAATATGTCCGTGCTCGATACCTTCTGAGAACTGTTCCAGAATGATCTGGAACAGGAAACCGATCATAATAAAAACACCTACATAGTTGTCGTTTCCGTGGTAAGCATCTGGTATAAGGTGCAATACTGTTATGCCAAACAAGTATGCTCCGCTGAAGGAAAGCACCAGTTTAAGCGTTTTTTTATTGTCGCCCTTAAATAAAAAGACTGATACACCGCCCAGGAAAGCGCCGAGGAACAAAATGATAACTTTCCAAAGGTCCATTAGAAATCGGGTTGAAGTTTTTTAAACAGCTGATAGATCGACCAGCCAACCAAAGCACCCCATAAGGCACCGATAAATACATCTATAGGGTAATGTACACCCACATATACCTGAGCAAAACTGATGGATGCGGCCCAGGTAATTCCCCAAAACCAAATCCAGCGCCATTTTTTGCGGAAAACAAAGCAAAGGAAAATTGCCATGGCAAAATGGTCGGATGCATGTGTAGATGGAAAACTGAATCCGGTACCGCAACCGTTAATGCGAAGCGTGCTGGTTTGAGAAACTATCGGGTCATTACAAGGCCTCAAACGGCGAACCGTATTTTTTCCCAAATGCACACTGGTAAAATCAGCTGCACCTGCACTGGCGGCAATAAGCAGAATAATAAACAAACCCTGTTTTTTGTATTTCCAAATGCAGAAGGTAATTATTGCGAGGTAAAGTGGAATCCACGACCGTGCGTTGCGCAGAATAGGCATCAGCCAGTCGAAAAAGGCGTTGCCCAGGTCGTGATTGATAAAATAGAAAATGTGTTTATCGAACTGTACCAGTTGGTCGATCATAATGCGTTTTGCCAAAAATAAATATTTAAACCTTTACAAAGCAGTATCATCCAATGTTATGTATAATGAATAACTTTTCTATGGCCCATCTTAGCTCATCGTAACATAATAAGAGCAGCTCGCGCTCGATTTTGTGCAACAGCCCGCCAATTATTTATAATTTTGTACGCTAATACATTTTCGCTTTGACACTCATCAAATCTATATCAGGAATACGCGGCACCATTGGTGGCGCGGCAGGAGAGGGCCTGACACCCCTCGATATTGTTAAATTCACTTCAGCCTATGGCACCTGGGCGGTACGGAAAACCGGGAAAAAGAAGATCGTCGTTGGTCGTGATGCACGTATTTCCGGTAGTATGGTCAATAGTCTGGTAACTGGTACCTTGCAGGGGCTGGGTATAGATGTGATTGACCTGGGGCTTTCTACAACACCTACCGTTGAGGTGGCAGTGCCTTTGGAAGAAGCTGCCGGGGGGATTATACTAACAGCCAGTCACAATCCAAAGCAGTGGAACGCCTTAAAGTTATTGAACCATGAAGGCGAGTTCATCAGCGATGCTGACGGAAAGGAAGTGCTGGATATTGCTGAGCGGAGTGATTTCAGCTATGCTGAGGTAAATGATCTCGGCCAGGTTATCCATGACGATAGCTACCTGAAAAAGCATATCGACCTGGTATTGGCACTTCCATTGGTAGACGTAGAGGCAATCAAAAAAGCCGATTTTAATATTGTGATTGATTGTGTCAATTCAACTGGTGGATTGTTTGTACCAGCTTTGCTGGAGGCACTTGGCGTAAAAACTATTCATAGATTATACTGCGAACCTGATGGTAATTTTCCACACAATCCCGAGCCTCTGCCCGAAAACCTGCTGGCTTTGTCGCAGGAGGTTGTCAAGAACCGCGCCGATCTGGGAATTGCTGTCGACCCGGATGTAGACCGCCTGGCTTTTGTTTGCGAAGATGGTAACATGTTTGGCGAAGAATATACGCTTGTTGCAGTAGCCGACTATATTTTGAAAAACAAAAAAGGAAATACAGTTTCCAATCTTTCTTCAACCCGTGCCCTTCGCGATGTGACCGAAAATGCCGGTGGCGAGTATCATGCCGCTGCTGTTGGTGAAGTAAATGTGGTTAATAAAATGAAGGAAGTACATGCCGTAATCGGTGGCGAAGGCAATGGCGGTGTGATCTATCCTGAATTGCACTACGGTAGGGATGCACTTGTTGGTATTGCTTTATTCCTGACACACCTGGCCAAATATGGAAAGTCTGTTTCTAATTTAAGAAGCACATATCCGGGCTATTATATTTCGAAAAACAAGATCACCCTGACACCCGAAATGGATATTGACGCCTTGCTTTTGAAAGTAGAAGAGAAGTATCAAAGACAGCCCCACAGCACCATAGACGGTTTGAAAATAGAATTTGATAAAGAATGGGTACATTTGCGCCGTTCAAATACAGAACCTATTATCCGTATTTATTCGGAAGGTAATTCAGAAACTGTAGCTGATAACCTCGCCAACAAGATTATTGCGGATATCAGAGAGATACTGCAACTAAATTAGTGAATTATAGTGTGGAAGTCCGCTTAAGTCCGAAAGTCCGGAAGCAGCAGACAGATAATTCACTCATTCACTAGCTCAAACATTCACCAACTTACTCATTAAACTATGAGAGTTTATTTAGATAACGCTGCAACAACCCCCATCGATCCAGAGGTACTGAAAGAAATGTACCGGGTGATGGAAAATAGTTATGGAAACCCATCATCGATACATGGACATGGTCGTGAGGTGCGGGCTTTGATCGAAAAATCAAGGCGCAGCATAGCAGGTTTACTGCATACCTCTCCCTCGGAAATATTTTTTACTTCCGGAGGCACCGAGGCAGATAATACGGCAATCAGGTGCGGTATTGTTGATCATGGTATCAAGCATGCTATATCCAGTCCTATCGAACACCACGCAGTTATACATACCCTGGAGGCGATGCAGAAAGCAGGCACCGTCAAACTGAGTTACGTGAATGTAGATAGCAAAGGAAATGTTGATCAGGATCATCTTGAACAATTGCTTAGGAGCAATGAGCGTAGTTTTGTTTCGTTGATGCATGCCAATAATGAGTTGGGAACGCTGAACGATTTACAGGCAATAGGCGAACTTTGCGAACAGTATGACGCCTTGTTTCATTCTGATACGGTACAAACTGTGGGACATTATCAGCACGACCTCCGCGCGTTAAAGCTTCATTTTATGGTTTGCGCCGCCCATAAATTACAGGGACCAAAGGGGATCGGGTTTTTACATGTAAATCATAAGGTAAAAATAAAGCCATTTATTTATGGTGGCTCGCAGGAGCGCAATATGCGTGGAGGTACCGAAAATGTTTACGGTATTGTTGGCCTGGCTAAAGCCTTAGAATTGGCTTATGCTGATATGAGTACACATCATCAGCATATTCAGGGACTTAAATCTTACATGATCGAACTATTAAAAGCGAATATTCCCGGCGTGGAATTTAATGGTGAGACGGACGCTGATAAAAGCTTATATACGGTACTGAATGTTTCCTTCCCTTGTACTGATCTGGCAGATATGATGCTGTTCAATCTCGATATAGCTGGCATTTCGGCTTCGGGAGGTAGTGCCTGCAGTTCAGGTACCAATATCGGATCGCATGTACTAAATGCTATAGGTGGAGAGGCATCGCGGCCTTCGGTTCGGTTCTCTTTTTCAAAATTTAATACCCGCGAGGAATTAGATTATACCGTAGCCAAACTTAAAGAGCTCTGCCTGACCTACGCTTAGTGTCAATAAAAAAAGACTTTGATTTTTGATCAAAGCCTTTTTTCTATCGGGTTTAATATTCTAGTTAGCCATTAGTCTGAGGAAAGTCGCCAGTTTTTCTTTCATCTCTCTGCGATCTACGATAAAATCCAGAAAACCATGTTCCTGCACAAACTCAGCCGTTTGAAATCCTTTTGGAAGATCTTTTTTGATCGTTTCCTTTATCACCCGCGGACCGGCAAAGCCGATCAGGGAGCCGGGTTCGGCAATATTGATGTCGCCCAACATCGCATACGAAGCGGTAACTCCACCGGTAGTTGGGTCAGTTAGCAGTGAGATATAAGGAACTTTAGCTTTCGCCAATAGTGCAAGTTTGGCTGAAGTTTTAGCCATTTGCATCAGCGAGAAAGCAGCTTCCATCATACGCGCCCCACCAGATTTGGAAATAACCAGCAGCGGAACCTTGTGTTCAATGCTGTAATCAATTGCGCGGGAAATTTTTTCGCCGACAACCGATCCCATGGAGCCGCCAATAAAATTAAAATCCATACAGGCAATTACCAGATCCTGCCCGTCAATTTTGCCGTGGGCAGCACGCAAGGCATCGTTCAAACCGGTTTTTGTTTTGGTTTCCAACAGCCTGTCGGTATATTTCTTGGTGTCTACAAAGTGCAGCGGATCGCCAGACCGAAGCTTAGCATCGAGTTCGGTAAATTGGTTATCATCAAATAGGATCGAAAAATATTCCTTAGATCCTATCCTTATATGGTACCCACAATAGTGGCAAACATATTGATTTTCAACCTGCTCGGTGTAGTGAAGCGGCTTTTTACAGTTTGGGCATTTGTTCCATATCCCATCAGGAGCTTCTTTCTTCTCCTCAGTAGTGGTAATAATACCCTTTGATTCTCTTTTAAACCAGGTCATTAGTTAACTGATCCTCCAATCATATGCAAAGAAACGAAAAATATTAATGATGTGATACAAATATAAAAAGCCTTGTTAATCGGTTTTGTTTACAAATGTTGATATTATTTACAGAGTTACTTAATAATAATTAAATAAATGATGGCAAAAACTAATAAATTTTATAAATTCGGACCCCGAAACAAACCATTCATGAGCTTAAAAAATTACAAAGGTGTACTGCACGGCGATCAGGTGCAGGAGTTATTCGAAATAGCAAAGCAACACCAATTCGCCCTGCCGGCAGTAAACGTAACAGGTACCAATACGTTGAACGGCGTTTTAGAAACCGCAAAAGCAGTTAATTCGCCGGTTATTATCCAATTGTCAAATGGTGGCGCCCAGTTTTATGCAGGCAAGTCTTTAGACAATTCGAAATTGCAGGCCTGCATTTTAGGCGGTGTTTCTGCAGCACGTCACATTCATTTGCTGGCCGAACACTACGGTGTAGCTGTTATTGTTCATACCGACCATTGTGCAAAAAAATTATTGCCATGGGTTGATGGCTTGCTGGATTACGGAGAAAAATTCTTCGCTGAAACCGGCAAACCGCTTTTCTCTTCTCATATGCTCGACCTTTCAGAAGAGCCTTTACATGAGAATATCGAAATTTCTTCAGAATACCTGGAACGTATGTCGAAACTGGGAATGACCCTTGAGATAGAATTAGGTGTTACAGGCGGTGAAGAAGACGGCGTAGATAACAGTGATGTTGACAGCTCACGTTTATACACCCAACCCGAAGACGTTGCTTATTCTTACGAAGAACTTTCGAAGGTTAGTCACCGTTTTACAGTAGCAGCGGCGTTTGGTAACGTACACGGCGTTTATAAACCAGGAAACGTTAAACTACAGCCGGTAATTTTGCACAACTCGCAAGAGTATGTTAAGAAGAAATTTAACCTGGCAGCTGACAAGCCAATTAATTTCGTATTCCACGGAGGTTCAGGTTCATCACAAGAAGAAATTCGCGAAGCGATCTCTTATGGTGCCATCAAGATGAATATTGACACTGATATGCAGTGGGCATTCTGGGAGGGTATTAAAGACTACTACCAATCAAAAGAAGGTTATCTGCAAAGCCAGATCGGCAACCCTGAAGGTGCTGATTCGCCGAATAAGAAATATTATGACCCACGTGTATGGTTACGCAAAGCAGAAGAGACTTTCGTAAAACGTCTGACCGGCGCCTTCGAAGATCTTAACTGTATCGATGTAAACAGCAAATTATAGTCATTGGGCATTGGGCATTGCCTTGCGCATCGGAAAAAAGGTTATTTGGGTTTCCAATTGACCTTTTTTCCGTTAAAGCTTGGTCCATAGTCCATGGTCGATAGACCATATCCTATTTGCAATTCAAACCCCAATGACCAATGCCTGATGCCGCGCAGCAAATGACCCAATGCCTAATGCCTAATGCCCAATGCCGAATGACACAAAGCAAATGACCAAAGTAGAAGCACATAAAATAACTGATCTTGCAGGGCTTGAAAAAGCTTTTACGATCAGGAGAGTGGTTTTTGTATTGGAGCAAAACTGTCCTCCGGATCTGGAAGTGGAATTTGACGAGCTGAGTACGCATTTTTTGGCAACTGTTGATGGTGTGCCAGCCGGAGCATCCCGATGGCGTAAAACAGAAAACGGCTATAAACTGGAGCGCTTTGCAGTTTTAAAACAATTCCGGGGACAAGGGGTAGGGCACGCACTGGTAGCCGCCGTTTTAGCCGATCTGCCGAAGGATGCTGATTATATCTACCTCCATGCCCAGTTGGATGCAATAGGTCTTTATGAGCGCTTTAATTTCGTTAAATCAGGGCCTCAGTTTGAAGAGGCGGGCATACAGCATTTTAAAATGGTGCTTGGCTGAATGCGGAGTGCGAAATTTTAATAGCGGTTGTGATATTGAAAGCAAAGTGAACTTCGGCTTCTAAATAAATACTTTTGCGCTATAATCCATTGCGTCGCCCAGTTTATTCATATTAAGCCCCAGGTCGATTCCCTGTTCCGAGAGATATCCGATTACATTTTCGGTAGCCATGTTGCCTGTGAGCTGGTCTTTAGCCATTGGGCAGCCTCCATAACCTTTTAGTGCAGTGTCAAACCGTTTGCAGCCACTTTGGTAGGCAGCATCTACTTTTTCGAGCCAGCTGCCGGGGGTGGCATGCAGGTGAATGCCCAGGTTGGTGTTTTTTAGTTCTGAAGCCAGAAGGCTGTAAATTTCTGTGATCTGTTCAGGTTGCGCCAAACCAACTGTATCCGCCAGCGAAAGGTATTTAACGCCGGCATCTGAAAGTTTTTTTGCCCAATTAAGAACCAGTTCTTTGCTCCAGTCGTCGCCATACGGATTGCCGAATCCCATCGATAGGTAAACCAGTAGTTCTTTATTGGACGCTGAACACAATTCGTTTATTCGTTGTACCGTTTCGAATGCATCAATTATTCCCGTATTTGAATTTCTGCGCTGGAAAGTTTCTGAGATGGAAAAAGGGTATCCCAGGTAACTTATTTCTGCAAAAACAGCAGCATCTTCAGCACCACGGTAATTGGCAATTATAGCCAGTAATTTCGACCTGCTGGCAGACAGGTCAAGTTTTTTTAAAACCTCCTTAGTGTCCTGCATCTGCGGTATCGCTTTTGCTGAAACAAAACTGCCAAAGTCTATCGTTTCAAAACCTACCTGCAAAAGTAGATTTATATAGGCTGCTTTGATCTCGGTAGGTATAAAATGCTGGATGCCTTGCATAGCATCCCTCGGGCATTCGGTAAGTTGAATAGCCTTTGGCATATTTGTCAGAATTTGGTGCTGTAAATTTCTGCCTTATGTTCTACTTCGGTATAGAGCCCATAGCTCAGCTCGATAAGGTATTTCTCAAACGAATCGCGAAGCGATCTTGCACTGCGGATTATACGTTTAGGTTCATTGCTGGTTTCCTTCTGGTAAAGCTCAAACAACGTTATCCGCTTGTTTCCATTATCTGAAGGTAAAAAGAAAACAACATGACTAATTGTGCACCGGTATCGCCCATTTTTTATATCAACTATAAAGGCAAACTGTACAGTATAAGGCTGCGGTAAAATGTCATCGTTTTGAAAGGCTGTTCCTGATATCGTATTGAGGTCCTGGGTAGATGAAAAAATCATTTTGCCTTCCTGGGCATACCCATAGTTCTGCTGGAAGTTTTTGGCGGCCATGTATTCCAGAACGCGATTATAAATAGTGCTTACTTTTATTGAACTGTCAACTTTAAACACTTTCTGGTAGTATGAATTGCCATTGTCGACCTGTAGTTTGATGGAATCGTTAACAGTAAGCCCGGTAACATGAGTTACCTGGTTGGTATGTGTTTTGCCATCGCTAACATCCTGAGCTTCGGCAATAGCAAAGTTCAACAAGCCTAAAATGCTAAGCGTAAATAATTTCGTTTTCATTTCAATCGATAACTTAAGCTAAGATAGGTGCTTATTTAATACCTCCGTCTAAAATCTGCTAACGTATTCGTCGGAATGTTCTAACGGCGAAACGCACCATATAAATGCAAAAAGGCTCCCCGAAGATCGGAGAGCCTTTTGTCTTATTTTGAAATAAGCTTATTTCAGATCTTTTTTGCCAAAGTCGATGATAACCGGTGTAGCGATACAAATAGAAGAGTATGTACCAAAGCAAACACCCACCAACAATGCGAACGAGAATCCGCGGATCACATCGCCACCGAAGATGAACAATACGATCAGCACGAATAGTACAGTAAGCGCGGTGATAATTGTACGGCTTAAGGTTTTGTTGATCGCGTGGTTGATCACTTCCTTAGGATCGTCAGCTGCAGAATGGTGCAGGTTGAGGAATTCACGGATACGGTCAAATACCACCACAGTATCATTAATTGAATAACCGATAACTGTCAAAATTGCAGCAATGAACGATTGGTCGATATCAAGGAACGGAATGAAATTTTTGAAGATAGAGAAAAATGACAATACCATCAGCGCATCATGTGCAGTAGCAATCATTGCTCCCAAGCTAAACTGCCATTTGCGGAAACGGATCAGAATATAGCCTGAAATAACGATAATGGCTATAAATATGGTCATGAAGGCCGATTGTTTCAAGCCTTCGGCTATCGTTGCCTTAACCTTCTGGAATTTTACGATGTTTTTGTCAGTGATTTTTGTCTCAGGCGTTTTGCTCAAGGCATCGATCAATGTTTCTTTAACCTTGGTATCTGCAGTTGTGGTATTTTCTTCTATCAGATATTTGGTTGTAATACTAATTTTATCTGCACCGAAAGTCTTCACTTCACTGGCTCCCAAAGGCCTGTCGATGGCATTGTGAATAAGCTCGGTTGTTACGTTCTTATTATCAAACTGAACGATATAGGTACGACCACCCACAAAGTCTACACCATAATTGAATCCCTGTGTGAACATGGATACAATACCCAGAATGATAAAGCTGCTCGAGAAAATGTAAAACCATTTACGATTTTTAACAAAAGCAAAGTTTGCGTTCTTAAAGGTATGTGAGCTCCAAGGGTTAGAGAATTTGATATCTTTTCCTTTATTGATTAGCCACTCAAATATTACACGGGAGATCAGTAATGAACAGAACAATGAAGTTAGGATACCGATCAGCAATACAACTGCGAAACCTTTGATTGGTCCGCTACCAAATATTAAGAGGATCAAACCGGTAAGGAATGTACTGATGTTGGAGTCTAAGATTGATGGTAATGCGTGTTTGAAACCATCGGCAACGGCAAGTTTAACCGATTTACCCAGTGCAAGCTCTTCCCTTACACGTTCATAGATCAGTACGTTGGCGTCAACTGAAATACCGAGCGTTAATACGATACCCGCAACACCTGGCATAGTTAAAACGGCATTGATACTGATCAATACGCCCATCAGGAAGAATACGTTGATGATAACAGCAACTACAGCTACCGTACCTCCACGATTATAATAAGCGATCATGAAGATCAATACCACCACGAAGCCTAAAACTGATGATAATAAACCAGCCTGAATAGCCTGCTGACCTAAAGTTGCACCAACAGTAGCTTCGGAAACGATCAGGGCTGGAGCAGGTAAGCGACCTGCTTTTAACACGTTGGCCAAATCCTCAGTTTCCTTTTGTGAAAAATGACCCGATATCGAAGAAACACCACCGGCGATCTCATTTTCAACACCTGGTGCCGAGTATACATTGTTATCAAGAACAATGGCTATAGATGCATGTTTAGGTGCAGCAGCAGCAGTAATTTCTTTCCATTTTTGAGCTCCGGTTGAGTTCATGGTCATGGTAACTTCCCAGCCGCCTTTGGTTTGGTCAACTTCGCTGCGGGCGTCGGTTACAACTTCGCCACTTAATGCCGAGGTGTATTCCGCTCCTGAAAGCTTCATGGCGTAAAGCGTATAGATTTTTTCCTGAGAAGCGCTCGCGCCATTATCATCCTCGCTATTTTCTTCGCCTACAGATTTGATGCTCCACAAAAACTTGAGGTTTTGCGGGATCACCGCTTTAACTTCAGGGCTTCTCAGCATTGCGTTTACCTTAGCCGTGTCTTTTTTAGAAGCATGGCCAATAGCCGGGCCTGTGATGGCACCGGTTTGATTATACATTGGTGCTAAAACCGCAAACAATGGATTTTGAGCTAGCGCCTGAGCCTTGCCTGCTAAGCCGGCTGTATCAGTTTTAGACGAATTTTTAGTGATCTGGTTAATAAGTGATTTCGCACCCTTAGTTGCTGTATCCGGTTTGCCGGCCTTAACACTGTTATCACTTTTTGAAGAAGTATTTTTTAAAGAATCTTTGCTTGCTTTAGCTTTTGCCGCCAAAACAGTGTTGATCCGGTTTAAAA
Source organism: uncultured Mucilaginibacter sp. (assembly GCA_903887275.1). GTDB lineage: Bacteria > Bacteroidota > Bacteroidia > Sphingobacteriales > Sphingobacteriaceae > Mucilaginibacter. The sequence continues at coordinate 550 of CAISPD010000166.1, read as the reverse complement.
TTGGTAGTGCTTCAGTATTATCAAAAGTATTGTAAAACTCCAATTCAGCAGTTCCCTGTAATAATTTACGAACACGTTCAGGTTCAGTCACACCCGGAAGTTCGATCAGGATCTGATTTTTTTCTTCTAATAACTGTACGTTAGGTTGTGTAACACCAAACTGGTCGATACGGGTATTGATAACGGTAAAAGTATTTTTAACAGCTGCCTTAGCTTCTGCTTTCAAATAGGTTTCAACCTTAGCGTTTTCATCGTTGAACTTAATTTCGTTCTGATTTTCTTTGGTTGAGAATATAGCTGCAAGCTTGCCGTTGGGGTTTAGTTTTTCGTAATTGTTTACAAACAGGGTAATATAGTCGCTCTGGCTGGTTTTGCTTTCAATATCAGCTTGCTCAAGCGCCTTGTTAAATACCACGTCTGGGTTATTGTTAGCCAGAGTTTTAACAACATCGCGCAGCGAAACCTGCATGGTTACACTCATACCACCTTGTAAATCCAGACCTAATGCCAGTTCGTGACCAAGGCAATATTGGTAGGTGTGGCCCAAAAT
>CAISPD010000165.1 GCA_903887275.1 uncultured Mucilaginibacter sp. | reverse complement strand
CAATTATCGGTCCTCTCGATAATGCGATAATCAAAGTCCATAACCCTAATGGAAATGCTAATAAATACAGATATGCCTTTATTCCTTTCTTCCGGTTATTGATAAACAATACCAGACTTAAGATTGAAAGTGATCCGCCAGCAAGGCCGTAACTTATCGGATTCAAGTAGTCATTGCCTTGCTGCCTTACGAGACTTAGTTGATCGGCACTCCCGATATTTTGAAAAAGCCCTAGAAAATTAACCAAAAGACAGATCAAAAAAGTAAACAGTAATGCCATTTTGATCGTAGACTTGTTGATAGTAGCACGAAAAGCCAGCATCGGGATAAAACAAACACCAAGCCCGAAAAGCCAATACGTTGCGATGGGTGTAAAAATTAATTCTGAATTAAAAAGCGTATCGTAGGCCATCCGAATCAGGTACATAACCCAAAAAATCAATATCAGGTTGATAGCGATATTTCTTCCATTGGTTTTTATTGGCTTGTATTTTATTATGACCCAAATACTTAATGCCAAAAAAACTGCCCTGAAAGGAATTGAAAAAAGCTGTGAATTGGTCACATTAAAAAGCGAAGGAGCAAAAGAAACAACATCGTACCCAAATAAGCCAACGCTAATTAATAGCACCTGGTACCAATTTACTTTTTCAGTTACTGTCAGCTTTTTAGCTATTTGCATCGTTCAAAAATAAAAAAAATGAACCATCAAGGCCCGGTAAACCGGCGTTTAAATAAACACCCTTCCATCGAGTGCAATTGCCTGCCAGGCTGAACCTAATAGCACATATTACCGATGACCGGGTTTTAAACATGTTTTCGCGTTGATCCATTGAATATTTCAGGCCCGTTTAAATGCTATGCGTTTGTTTAGAAAAATTGTACGTGATAGACAGGCTGATCAAACTAAAACAGGCGTTATTTATTGAAAAAAACAAAATCGACCAATAGGCGCTACCAAATAACCAATGGCCGGCATAAATAAACAGTATACCGAAAACAGTATTCAAAAACTGAATACGCATGTACAATTTCTGTTTATGTACCACGTAAAATAATGCGCTTAGCGGTACGGCCAGAAAATCAAATATGGTGCTGATACAAATAATACGGGCAAAATAACCCGATTCCAGCCAGCTGCTGCCAAAAAGCCAGATAAACAATTGAGGCGAAAAGATTGCCAAAAAGCCATAAATCGGAATTGCTAAAAAAATCAACTTTTTTAAAGTCGACAAATACAGACTACGGCAATTCCCGGTAGACCTAAGCACATCAATAGCATCGTTTCTGAAAACATTACCGATAGACGCAGTCAATACTACACTCGGCACTTTCAGCATCCTGTTGGCCAGCGAGTATAAACCCACCGTTGCCGAGTTAAACAGGATAGTAAAAAGAATAGGCACGATTTGTTGCGAGGTAGTTAGCGACAGGTCCGAGATCAGCATATACTTGGGGAAGTCTTTATATTCCCGGGCTAAAGCAACATTGCCCTTTGGTCTGGAAAAATGAAAATACCCCGATCGGTAAAAATTATAAAAAACCGGAATTATGGCTATAATTTGGGCCAGCACCAAACTGAAGATCAATCCGTACTTTTTATAGCCGATCAACCCGAATACGATATTTAAAACAACGCCAAGAATAACCAGAAATGCATTAGCTGATGAAACGAGTTTATATGCTTTGAAACGTTGATTCCAGTATTGAAATGCCGTGAAAAGTGCAATTGCAAATGTCATCACCGGTACCAGGTAGGCAATAGGTGATTGCAGAAATTGGTTATGTGCAAACCCCTGACCGGCCCAATTCTTCAGCACGAATATGATCACCAGGTATAGCAGCGAAACAGAAAATGACAGCATTGCGATCAACCCGATGATCCGGGAAGCTTTTTCATTTTTTTCGGGCAAACCGATCGCAAACTCAAACCTGCCGGTGGTAACAATGGCCGAAACCACGGCAATACTATTAAAAAGTGCTAATAAGCCAAAATCAGTAGCCGAGAAAAGGCGGGTAAGTATTGGTGAAGAAAGAAATAATAAAAGCTGACTTATAATTGTACCCAGCGCAAGCGTCGATACATTTTTAAGAAAAGGATTTGAGTATAAGCGATGTAAAAAATTCTTAACCATTAGCTGGTACTGATCGGTCAGCGTATCCGTTTGCAAAAAACTCTTTTATTTTTCCGGCGGCATAAATGATTTGCGCTTCCGAAAGTTCGGGAAACAAAGGCAAGGACAATATTTTATCCTGGTATTCGCTGGCAATAGGAAAATCAGCCGGGCTATGGCCAAGGTATTCATAAGCTTTCATATTTGGCAAGGCAACCGGATAATGAACCGCAGTTTCAATACCCTGCTCTTTCAGGAACTCAGCCAGCTGGTTTCGCTTTTCGGTCCTGATCACATACAAATGAAAAGTATGTTTACTTTCTGGTCTTACTTTCGGCAGGATGATATCTTCAATATCAGCCAGGTGCTTATCGTATAAAGCAGCATTTTTTATCCTTAAGTCGGTCCAATGTAATATATGCGGCAATTTTGCATCCAGGATAGCAGCCTGCAATCCATCTAAACGACTATTGATCCCCTCAATCTGGTGCTGATGCTTTTTCAGGGCGCCATGGCGGGCAAACATTTTCACTTTAACTGCCAGTTCGTCGTCATTGGTAATAATGCAACCGGCATCTCCGTAGGCACCCAGATTTTTGCCTGGATAAAAACTAAAGGACCCGGCTATACCTATGGTACCAGCCCGCCTTCCCTTGTATTCAGAAAAATGCGATTGCGCACAGTCTTCAATTACATACAGGTTATGCCGGTTTGCGATGGCCATGATGGTATCTATATCACAGGCCTGTCCGTGCAGGTGTACCGGTACAATGACTTTGGTTTTTGCTGTAATGGCCTGTTCGATCTTTTGCTCATTAATGGAATAATAATCGGGATCAATATCAACAAAAACCGGGGTAGCTCCGGCCTGACTGATGGTTTCTGAGCTCGATATCCAGCTATTAGCAACTGTAATGACCTCATCACCCTGACCCACACCGAGCATCTTTAAAAGAATATATAATGAATCGGTCCCATTGGCTACCGATATACAATGTTTCACCCCATAAATTGCGGCAAAATTTCTTTCAAAACTTTCAACGTACTTGCCTCCGATAAAAGCAGTTTCGCTTATCACATTGGCAATGGCAGTATCTATATCAGTTTGAATTGAGAGGTACTGGGCTTTAAGATCTACAAAAGGAATTTTCATAAGTAAATTTCGAAATTAAGCTAATTTACGAAGCAATTTTGCGGGATTACCTGCATAAACGCCCGGCTGCGTGATATTTTTTGTTACGACAGAACCGGCGCCTATCACCACGTTGCTGCAAATCTCTATCGGTAAAATTGTAGCGTTGGAACCTATCGATACGTTATCGCCGATACGGGTCGATTTCCACAATGATTTATCGCCCCTGGCCGGCCCTCCGGCACTAAAAAGGTCATTGACAAACATTACACCGTGACCAATAAAACAATCGTCGCCAATAGTTACTAATTCACATACGAAGCAGTGCGATTGAACCTTACATCGCTTCCCGATAGTTACGTCTTTTTGAATCTCGACAAAAGGTCCGATAAATGTATTTTCACCAATATGGCAACCGTAAATATTTACAGGTTGCACTACTTTAACATTCGGTCCAAAGTTTACATCAACTATCGAAGATGAAAACAAGATCGGTTCCTGCGAATTAGGCATTTCTTACTGACTGATATATTTTATCAATAATTTCAACTGTTTTTAACCCCTCGAATGAACTTGTTGAAATTGGGCGATCATTTACCAGCACCTCAATCAGGTTTTCGTATACCTTATCGTGGTTTGACATGGAGCCCTGGTAGTTGCCGTAATTATTTGGTTTATTTCCTTCGGGCAGGTTTTCCACTTTATATCCTTCAATGTTTTGGTATTCCAATTCATTAAGGTATTGGCCCCCAATTTTTACGGTGCCTTTTTCGGCAAAAATGGTGAGCGAGCCTTCCATATTTTTACCATAACTGTTAACTGTATAATTAATAGTGCCTATAGCGCCATTATAAAACTGAACAATAACTGCACCTGTATCTTCAAACTCGATCACATTTTTATGCGCATAATTGCCAGTAAAAGCCTGTGCATGCTTAACATCGCCGATCAGCCAATAAAGCAGGTCGATAAAATGACTGAACTGGGTATACAAGGTTCCGCCATCCAATTCGTTGGTGCCTTTCCATGAATTTTGGTAATAATCAAAATTTCTATTCCAGAAGCAACTCAATTGAACGCTGTAGATCTTACCGAGTTTACCGGAATCTATTACTTCTTTGATAGCCGCCACCGGTGGATTGAAACGGTTTTGCTTGATGGCAAAAAGTCGCTTGTTATTTCTTTCAGCGGCTTTGATCATCTCGCCGCAATCGGCCACATTGATAGCCATTGGCTTTTCGCACAAAACATGAAATTTGGCGTTCAGGGCCTTAATAGCGTGCTGAGCATGCAAGCCGTTGGGGCTGCAAATTGCAACTACGTCTGCATCTTTCTCATTCGCCAGTAGGTCGTCCACATTATAATATGCTTTCGAACCATATTTTGCGGCCAGTTCGTTTGCCTTTTCGGGCACTACGTCGCAAACCGCCAATAGTTCGCCATTATTTCTAATATGTTCTGCGTGTCTTTGGGCGATACGGCCACAACCAATAATCGCAAATTTTATTTTTGTCATTAAGTAGTTTATTCAAAATTATGCCGTTTACCGGCAACACAAAATTAGGATATACTTTCAAACATTTGCTGCACTGCCCTACAAATCAAAGCCGGCAGTCAACAATTTCCCGCGGCAAAATAGCCTTGGTATCAAATATAACGGATGAACTGTCTTTACATAATTCCCGCAGCTTCATCTGTTTAAACTGATCGTGGGCAACAGCCAGCACTACAGCGTGATAATTTTTTTCAGGTTCGGTAATGAGTTCAATACCCAGGGTCGACCTAACTTCAGCGGCATTGGCCCAGGGATCATATATATCTACCTGAATTCCGAACTGAACAAGTTCGCGGTAGATATCAACAACACGCGTATTTCTGATATCGGGGCAATTTTCTTTAAAAGTTATCCCCAGTATCAGTGCCCTTAATCCGGCAACCTTGTGCTTACGGCCTACCAGTAATTTAACAAGTTTATTGGCTACAAACATGCCCATATTGTCATTTACTCTTCGGCCTGATAATATGACCTGAGGGTAATAGCCCAGTGACTCTGCTTTATGTGCCAGGTAATAAGGGTCAACGCCGATGCAATGCCCGCCCACCAATCCTGGCTTAAATTTTAAAAAATTCCATTTAGTTGCCGCTGCATCCAATACATCGTTGGTATCAATACCAATACGATCAAAAATCAGCGCCAGTTCGTTCATAAAGGAAATATTCAGGTCCCTTTGTGCATTTTCAATGGCTTTGGCCGCTTCTGCAACCTTAATACTCTTTGCCCTGTAAGTACCGGCGGTTATGATCGAAGAATACAACTGATCTACAATTTCTGCCGCTTCATCTGTCGAACCCGAAATAACCTTTGTGATGGTTGTTAAGGTATTTGTTTTGTCGCCCGGGCTTATGCGCTCGGGTGAATAGCCAACCAGAAAATCGATATTGCATGTTAAGCCCGATTCGGCTTCCAATACCGGAATACAATCTTCTTCGGTGCAGCCCGGGTAAACTGTTGATTCATAGATCACCAGGTCGCCGCGTTTTAAATACTTTCCTATTAATGCTGATGCAAAAAGTAATGGACCAAGATCGGGTGATTTGAACTTATTTACCGGAGTAGGAACCGTAATAATAAATATGTTCCTGTCGTTTAATAGTGTTTCGTCATCGGTGATAAATAGTCCAATTTGATCACTATTGGCGGTTCGGCTTAATTGAGTCAATTTTTGCAGATCTACCTGCCTTGTACTCTCCTTACCAACTTTTAATTCCTTAACACGTTCAGCATTGTTGTCATACCCCAGCGAATTGTATTTGCCGGCGAATTCACCAACAAGAGGTAAGCCAACGTACCCTAAACCAATAACAGCAATTTTGCATTTGGCCGGACTTTTCAAAGATTCAAAAAGGGACGATGTTGCTTGCAATTGATCCATACTTTCAATTTTTCCCTTTGTCAATTAAACGCATGCTGGTTAGCTGTTCCGGGTCTAAGGATTTCAGTAAATAGCACCTATTCCTTTCTTAAAAGCTTTTTTAAACTTTTTGATTTTTTCTCGTCGTTTTCGTCTGAGTAATAACCTCCATAACCGTAGCCATAGCCGTAACCATAAGTTCTGCTGATCTCAATAGAATTTATGATGATATTGAGATTATTAAATTTCTTCGCCTGGTACAGGTGGTCTATCGCATATATCTGATTTTTTGCAGTATAATTATGCCGTACTATGAAGAAGGTAGCATCTGCATACTGGGCCAAAATCTGCGCATCAGTTACCAGTCCTACCGGCGGAGCGTCAAGAACAATATAATCAAATTGCTCTTTTAACTTTTCGATCAGTAAACCTATTTGACCATTTACCAGCAATTCGGCCGGGTTTGGCGGGATTGGACCGCTGGTGATGATATAATAATTTTCCTGCTGTTCAACCTGTTTAAGGATTTTATCCAGACTGGTTTTATTGATCAGGTAATTGGATAAACCATTGGTATTTTCCATTTCAAGACCAGAGTGGAGTTTCGGTTTACGAAGGTCGAGCTCAAGAATAACTACCTTCTTGCCAGACATGGCTATACTTGCACCCAGGTTAAGTGATATGAACGACTTTCCTTCCCCGCTGATACTCGAAGTAAACAAAATCACCTTTTGATCTTCTTTTGGCATTACAAATTGCAAATTGGTTCGCAATGCCCGTATCTGTTCTGCCACCATTGATCGTGGTTTGTTGCTTACCAGCAAGCTACCAGGATCATTTGACTGCGATATTTCACTAATAATTGGTGTATTGGTGATCTTTTCAATATCCTGCTTTTTCGAAATTCTGAAGTTTAAAGCATCCTTTAAATAAATCAGCACCATCGGAATGCCAATACCTGCCAGGAAAAACAAAAGATAAACAATTGCAGCAACAGGTTTTACAGGAAGTTTACTACTGCGTACCTGATCGATCGTACGACTATCAGAAGCGGTAGAGGCCGACTTCATTTGTACTTCTTCCTTCTTTTGCAGCAGATAGGTATAAAGCGTATCCTGCAAACGTTGTTCGCGCATAACATCCAGCAGCCCTCTTTCCTGACCAGGAACTTTGCTGATGGTACCTTCAAATTTTTTGTTTCTGCTATTAAGCTCGTTTTTAGTGATCTCAAGTCCCCGGCGTAAATTGGTGATCGAAGCATACATCTGCTTCTTCAATGCAAATATCTGGTCGTCCAATGAGGTAACCAGGGGGTTTGTCTCAGTAACGGTCTGTAACAGGCCCAGTCTACGCTGTTGTACTTCGCCCAGGTCGGCTACCAATTTCAATAGCGTAGGGTCGTCAACGCCAAGCATTGAAGGTAAATTTGAGGGCGCATTATCTGACCCTTTAAGATAGCTGTCAAGGCTATTCAATACATTGATCTGTATTTGTACTTTGTTTAATTCTGCATCATTTTCGCCTACACTTTGCAGCAATATCTGCGCCTGGGAGCCTATGTTGGTAATTTTATTTTGAGATTTATAATCTTCAACTTTCTTCTCATAACCGCCAAGCGTACCTTCAATGGTCTTTAACCGATCCTGAATAAAACGTAACGTACTTTCGTTCATCAGGTTTTTGTCTTCGGTAGCAGCCCAGTTATACTGTTTGATCAAATTCGCCAAAATCTCTTTGCCGCGTTCCGGAATGGCGTCTTCAATTGTTATTTTAATTACCGTTGCCTCTTTGCTAATCGGCTCAACCCTTAACTGACCATTGTAAAATTCGATCAGGTCGTCCAGATCATTAAACTTAACGTCGTACAAATCAGTTAAACCACCCTTCCACTTTGATCTTTTGGTAATAACTATATCACCAGCGCTTATATGCACCGGGTAATTTAGTCTGACTTTTTTGCCATTAACTTCAGCCTGGGTTGAGTCTAAAATGCGAATGGAAAATTTTTGGCTATAATCATAAATTGAATCAGGCCTTACCAATTTAACTTCAAACGGAACATAACCATATTGCTCACGTTTTCTGACACCTTTTACGGTATAATAGGATGTCTGTAAGTTGAGCTCGCGTATAACTTTTTCAATGATATCTTTTGTTTTCAGGATCTGTACCTCATTGTCAATGATCTTGTCAGAGCTAAACATATCCAGTTGCTGCAGCAGGTCATTTGAGCTTCCGGGTGAAGACTTGTCGGGCTTGATGAGCAGATCGGTTTCAATTCTGTATTTGGGAGTAACCAGTTTTAAATACAAGTAACTTAGTCCAAGGCATATGATCACCGAGAACAAAATCCACTTCCAATGTCTTAAATAGCTATAGAATTTTTCGACAAAATCATTCTCCTGAAAGTCAGGTTTGCCGGGATCGACATATTCTTCGTATAAACCCATTTTTTAAATAAATGAAATAATAGCGGTCTATTATTTTTTGCTATAAATAAATATAATTGACAGTAGCGACAGCGCACTTAATACTGTCGGAAGAATTTGGTAAACCTTATCTGCCTGCGCAATTTTCCCGCTTCCTGGTTCAACATAAACTATATCATTACTATGCAGGAAATAAAAGGGCGATTTGAAAAGATCCCTGCTATTCATATTTACCGTTCCGAACTGCTGTTTCCCGTTAACATTTCTGATCACTAAAACATTGTCACGTTTGCCAAATATTGTTAAATCACCAGCAAGACTAAGAGCTTCTGTAATTGTGATGGTTTCATTGGGTATTACATAAACCGAAGGGCGTTGAACTTCGCCCATTACAGATATTTTATAGTTGAGGAAACGCACATTTACTGTTGGCTCTTTCAGAAAACGCTTTAGGCGCGATTTGATCGTATCCCGTGCTGCTGTAGTAGACAAACCGCTTAGCCTGATATTACCCACTAACGGAAGCTCAATGCGGCCTGCTGAATCGACAAGGAAGCCCGGCGCCGAATTTTGTGTAAGCATGGGCGATGTAGTTACCGATCCGCCATTAAAACCGTTGTTTGAACTTGTTATATCAGTATTTACAGGAGTGTTAGAATAAGGATTAAAAAAACTGCTGGCCTCCGGATTTAATGATCCGATATAAATTCCAAGTATATCTCCGGGCTGTATTTTCGGGATGTAAACACGTGCAAGATCAATAGTATCTGATTGATTTAAAGCTTTTTGAAAATAAGTGATTTGCTTTTGCTGAACACAGGAATACAAAGAAGTAATTAAAACTAAAGGCAACAGGATATTTCGGCAGATGTTTCTTTTCATAGAATGGGCTTACGTTTTAAATACCTGATCTTCATTTTTCAATGCGATCAAAAATAGGCTTTTTTGCTTAATAACAAAGCATTGTTTCTGCGCCTCCGTTTATGTAAAAGGCCCATTAGGATGGTTTCTTTAACCTTTTATAGATAAACTGCGTTATTGATTTTCAAAATAATTATCCTTCATACCGTCAATTTCCCGCCTGTCGCGTTTGGTGGGCCTGCCGGTACCTCTGTCGCGATTAAACACCGGAGCTTGAAACATTGCTTTAAACTGAATTGTTTGCTCCAGGGGTGTTTGATCCTCAAAAAAATTTACAACACTTTTGGCATCCATTCTGTTTTCAAGCAAACCGGTAACCTTGATAACTTTCCGTTCTATCCCTTTTGAAACCTGATATACCTCACCAATTTTTACTTCATGCGAGGGCTTGATATTCTGTCCATCCAATTTTATCCGACCTGCTTTGCAGGCTTCGGTTG
>CAISPD010000164.1 GCA_903887275.1 uncultured Mucilaginibacter sp. | reverse complement strand
TATTTACACTTCGGCATAGCTACAGGGTCGTTGAATCCGAAGTCCAAACCATAGAAAGGGGCGTAAGGAAGTGCATCGAATAAAGCGCGGGTAATCGGCTTGCAATGGGTGAATATGCGCCCTTTTTTACCTTCACTCACCAATCCTAATACATCCCTGCAATACTTATCAGGATTGTAATAAGGGCTATCGGGGTCGCCGTAATTGTAATTCTTACGCTTGTTGGATTCATTCAGATTCTTAGCATTGTCGCGATAGGTCCCATGAATAGAAAGTAGCTCAGGGTTATTTTTTGGTAATGCCCGGAACCACCCGGGCAATGGATTGCCTTTTACATCTGTCGCGTTTGCTTCTACTAAATTATAGTTACGCTTTATCAGGTAGTGGTTCTTATGGGGCGGGTTGAACAGAAATAGTATCTGAATGTTGTCTACCAATACGGTCCTTAGTGTGTCGTCCAGCTTATCAATATCATCCTCATTGCTATCCTCAGCCTCTTCTATTATCAGGTGCGTTAACCCTTCCAGCCCCTTCAGATTCGCCGCTTGATTGAGGTTACTTTTTTTAAGGCCCTTAGAAATAATAGAATTGCCAGTAGGAACATAAGTGATAGTTAATTCAGTCTCATTGAATTTGAAGTCGGATAACAGAACGTCGCCGCTTGCATCTGCTTGAATAACCCTATCCTTAAATGCCCTGTATAGTCCTGTTTTGATCTCGCCAAATGTTGAGCGCACAAAACCACCTCTAAAGTACTTAGGGGCCGTTATGAGCATCAGGAAGTAATCAGTAGCAAAGTGAGAGGCGCCACGACCACGACCGCCCCAGATGTGAATGTACCTGCACTTGGTAGTGAGAACGGGGGCGTATATGCGATTGACGTGGATTTTCATTACAAGGGTTTCTCGCTACCATCTGACATATCTTGCAGGATAAAACGATGTTCGTTGATAAGATTCAAACCTCCTTCAATATTCAAATCTGCACTTTGTTTAGGCTTTCCATATCCTCTATCTAATAACATTTCCGCAGCTTTCAAATCTCCTTTTGTAGCTTTCGCACGTAATATAGATAATATAGCTTGAGCAGCAGTTATGCCATCTTTTTCTTCTCCCAAAATTTCAGCCATTAATTTATCGAGCGCAGGCAATTTTCTTGGTTTCCCTTTAGGATTACCAGATTGTCCCTTGACGAAAAGCTTTGCCCCTTTTGGTGTTTCTCCTTTTTTAAACGGCATAAATTTTATTTAAGTATTCAATTAGTTCACTAATTTGTCTAACCATTTTTGAGTTTCATCAACTCCGTTTCTTTTAATAGTAAGCGTTTTATCTAACTTAATCATACGATTTACAATAACTTCTACATACTTGCAATCCAATTCCATCCCGTAACATCTGCGTTTAAGTTGGTGTGATGCTACCATTGTTGAGCCTGAACCTAAAAATAAATCAAAAACTAAATCGTTTTGCTTACTCGCATCGTTTATAGCTTTCTCGCATAAAGGAATTGGTTTCATTGTTGGATGTAATTCGTTCTTTTGAGTTCTTGGTATATCCCAAACATCCATCCCATTATTGCCTCCGTAAAAATTATGCTCATTAACCCATCCGTAAAATATATGTTCGCACTTTGACATATAATCAGAGTTGCTTAAAGTATGATTTCCTTTATCCCAAGTAATTAATGCTCTTACTTCTAAACCTGTTCTTTTTAAACTTTGAAAATACTCTCCTAATTTTAATCTATAAAAACAAATATAAAACGCACCTTTTGTAAATAATTGAATGTTTGCATTTATAGAATCTAAAAAGTCATCGCCATCTTCTTTTGACATTTTATCGTTCTTAATTCCTCCGTGAGTAGAATTAAAACTTTTACTTCCGTCTGCGTGAATACCACCTGTGAAATCCATTAAATAAGGAGGGTCAGTAAATACCATATCAGCCTTATTACCATCCATTAACCTTGCCACTGCATCGGAATCCGTACTATCCCCACACAACAACCGATGTTCACCTATCTCAAACAAATCACCCAAAACAATATCCGTTTCAATACCACCTTCAGGTACATCAAACTCATCCTCCTCGGCTTCTAATTCGGTAACGGCAAAGTCGGGTATATCCAAACCCCAGTCATCAAGCTCCTTAGTATCCCAATCAGCCT
>CAISPD010000163.1 GCA_903887275.1 uncultured Mucilaginibacter sp. | reverse complement strand
GTAAAAAAAACTTACTTTTGTAAGTCGAATTTTTTAAACAAAGCATGCAGGTAACGGCCGGAGATTTACTTCAAACGATAAATTATCCATCTGATTTAAAGCTACTTACCGAAGAGCAATTAAACCAGGTCTCTCAAGAATTACGCCAGTATATTATTGACGTAGTGTCTGTTAACGGAGGACACTTTGGTGCCAGCCTGGGCGTGGTTGAACTAACCGTTGCTTTGCATTATATCCTCAATACACCATATGATCAGTTAGTTTGGGACGTAGGCCACCAGGCCTATGGTCATAAGATATTAACCGGCCGGCGTGAAGTTTTTCATACTAACCGTGTTTATGGCGGGATCAGTGGTTTCCCAAAACGTTCTGAAAGCGAATATGATACCTTTGGTGTAGGGCATTCATCTACTTCAATATCGGCTGCTTTAGGCATGGCAGTAGCTTCACAATACAAAGGTGAAAAAGACCGTCAGCATGTTGCCGTTATTGGCGATGGTGCGATGACAGGCGGTATGGCTTTCGAAGCATTGAACCATGCCGGTATAGAAAACTCAAACCTGCTGGTGATCCTGAACGACAATAACATGTCTATCGATCCAAATGTAGGCGCGCTCAAGGAGTATCTGACAGATATTACCACTTCTAAACCCTATAACCGTTTCAGGGATGATATTGCTCATGTGCTGAGCAAAATTTCTTCCAGAGGTCCGGATGCATTTAAGTTTGCCAAAAAGCTGGAAAAGAGTGTTAAGGGCACACTGCTGAAAAATGCTAACCTTTTCGAGTCGCTTAAATTCCGGTATTTCGGGCCAATTGACGGGCATAATGTAAAACACCTGGTACGCGTGCTACGCGACCTTAGGGATATACCCGGACCAAAACTGCTGCATTGCGTAACCGTTAAAGGTAAAGGCTATGCGCTGGCCGAAAAAGATCAAACCAAATGGCATGCACCCGGCTTGTTTGATAAGATAACCGGAGAGATAAAAAAATCTAAATCCGACAAACCCCAGCCGCCTAAATATCAGGATGTGTTTGGACATACCATTATCGAGTTAGCTGAACAGAATCCTAAGATCATGGGCATCACACCTGCTATGCCTTCCGGATGTTCGCTCAATTTGATGATGAAAGCCATGCCCGAACGCGCTTTTGATGTAGGTATTGCCGAGCAGCATGCCGTTACCTTCTCTGCAGGTTTAGCCTCGCAGGGTTTAGTGCCATTCTGCAATATTTACTCCAGCTTTATGCAGCGCGCTTATGATCAGGTGATACATGATGTGGCTATACAAAAGCTCAATGTAGTGTTCTGTCTCGACCGTGCCGGTATTGCCGGGGCCGACGGCCCTACGCACCACGGTGCATACGACCTGGCATTTATGCGTTGTATCCCTAATATGACGGTATCTGCTCCTATGAACGAAGAAGAACTGCGTAACCTGATGTTCACTGCCCAGCAGGAAAATATGGGACCGTTTGTTATCCGCTATCCTCGCGGTTCGGGTGTGATGGTGGATTGGCAGAGGCCTATGAAAGCAATACCTGTTGGTAAGGGTAGAAAAATAACTGATGGTGAAGGTGTGGCAATATTAACTATCGGCACCATTGGCAATGAGGCATCTAAAGCTATTACTGCTTTAAATGATGAAGGCTTTTTCCCGGCGCATTATGACATGCGCTTTGTTAAACCTTTAGACGAAGCCTTATTGCACGATGTATTTACCAAATTCAACAAAGTAATAACAATAGAAGATGGTTGCCTTGAAGGTGGTATGGGTAGTGCTATACTCGAATTTATGGCAGACAATCAATACAAAGCTGAAGTAGTTCGCCTGGGTATACCGGATCATTTTATTGAACACGGCGAGCAACCTGAATTATGGGCCGAATGTGGTTACGATGCCGCCTCCATTGCCAAACAGGTGCGCAAAATGGGCATCAAGCGTAATGCTCATACCATAGCTTCCTAAGCTTTTAGCAATAAGTAAAATTTACCGGATACCTTCTGCCGGCGGTGTTTTTGTGCGTATATAACTGCCCTGATCCTAGTGTGACTTAAAACTGGCAATATCGTTGTAGAATTCCCTGAATGAACTGCGCAAACCAAGTGTTAGCATAGAAGCCTGATCGTTAAACTGACTGTTCTTCTCGGTCCTCAATATACCACCCAACTCTATCCGCAAATTGTATTTAGGATTGATGATATAGGCAACCTTGCCTTCCAGGTAATACATATTGGTGGTGAGACCCTGACCGGTATAGTTGCCATACACCTTTGCCGCTGAGGTATATACCTGAAAAATATTCTTGCCGTAATTAAGGTTATTGATATCAAGGCCATAATAACCGTAATCAGCCTCAGCCGAAAAGTCAAAGCGCTTATAGCTATAATTAAGCAAACCAACACCTTCACGGAAATTAGCTCCCCAGGGGTGTGCCAGTGGCTCGCCATTTTCCGAGTAATTTTCAATAGCTGAGCGTGCTGAATACGTATAGGGTTTGGCATTATTGGTTTCGAGCAGGAAGTCGAGACCTTTTACGCCAAACAGACTGGTTCCACGCATACCCAGTTGCCACCCATATTTATTATCGGATGCGCCATTGCTGGAAAAGAAGTCCTTTGAATGAAACTCATTCAGTATAAACTGCCCGTATACGGTTAAGCCATCAGATATTTTATACTTACCTGTTGCCCCTATGATGGATTTATCCGGATCGTTGCTGGCATTATTAATAGGTTTCAGGAAAATAACAGGGTTGATATAATTGAAGTCGAAAGGTCGCTTAACACCATTGTCATCCGTAAAAAATCCCATGATATTTTCAAAGAAGCCAAATGATAAACGCTTGGTCACGTTCCAGTCGAGGTAATGAAAAATACCAAATTTTTGCCGGTTTATGCCATATTGTGATGTGGTGGCCGGGTCGTTCATATAGGTCCACATGGCCATATACCTAACGTTACCCAGGGTACCGGTCAGTTTGAAAAAAGGATAAGGCGAAGCATAATTTGACAGCAACATTGAGCGGTAACCATCGCCAATAAAAGTTTTATCCCTGCCTGCCGAAATGTTTAAGTATTTGTTGGCTGTATAGGATACCGTTGCCGTGATATACGACCAGCTGTAAGCATCGCCTGAATGGGATGCTGCGTAAGCCTGCCCCGGTACGATACCTACCTGGCCGATATAGGTTTCCATATATTGCGGGAAAACAGCGCTTCCGGTATATCCGGCAATGTTATAATAAAAATTACTTCCAATGGTACCGCCTAGTTGTACTCCCACAACTGTATTACTTAATGTACGGGATCCTGACAGGTCTCGTCCAAACGACAGATCGGGCAAAATGTCAGCGTAAAAGGTTGAGCCCGGCCCGCGATGATCCACCAGGTGTTCGTCAAACAATTTAGAATTGCCTTTACCAAAGTTCAGCAATGAATCGTAGGATCTTTTAAGCAAAGAGTCGTCGACAAATAGCGGCAGTATTGAGGTATGCTGGTTGGTTTTTGTTGAATACAATTCAGGATTCAGCTTTTGATAAAACTGATACGAATAAGGTTGATAAACCGACTGTGCCGAGGCTATTCCTGCCGACAATAAAATTATAGCCAGGGTAAAAGCCTTCCTGTATGCATCAGTGATGCAGCTGCTCTTCATGAATAGCCTATTAAAACTGTTAAAAATCATGATACAGATCCCTGAAAGTACTTCTTAGTCCAAATATTAGCATAAAAGTTTTATTGTCTGCTGTGGGACTGGTTTGCTGCCTCAGCAGTCCGCCCAGCTCCAGGCGCAAATTATATTTAGGATTCAGCAGGTAAGCCACCGAGCCTTCGGCATATTTTAAGGTGTTAGCTATGCCCTGCCCGGTACTGCCTATGGTTGGCGGCAGGTTGGTAATATCCGCAATTCTGATATCGTTACCATAGTTTAAGGTTTTGGTGCTGGTGCCGTATTTGGCATAATTAAATTGCCCCTGCAGGTCAAATCTGCCAACTGAGTAATTTAATATCCCCACAAACTCTTTAAAATTAGCACCAAGCGGGTCGGCCAGCGGCTCGTTGTACTGGGCATAATTTACGATAGGGTACTGATTGGCATAGGTATAGGGAGTAGAAGTATTGTACTCCACCAGGTAGTTTAAGTTCTTTACGCCCAACAGGTCGGCTCCTCTGAAACCTATTTGCCACGCATTGCGAGCACTGCTGTTACCTGTTGAAGAAGCCTGATCGATGAGGTATTGTCCATATAGGGCAGTTTTATTGAACACTTTGTATTTGGCATTAAAACCAACCAAAGTATGGTCGGGAACAGGGTTTGCCGGGCCGATGGAAGACGAGAAATAGATCGGGTCAATAAAATTTACATCGAAGCCATGCAGTTGCCCCTGATCATTGGCTTCAGCAGCTATAACAGCATTGAAGAAACCGATCGAAGCCCTTGGCGTAATATTCCAGTCGAGGTAGTGAAAACCGGCCCATTTGCGCCTGATATTGGTAAAAGAATTAAAATTAGTAGCATTCTGATCTTCCAGGTAGGCCCACATGGCTACATATTCAACGTTTTTGCTAAAATCAATCCGCAGGCGAAATAAAGGGTAAGATGCGGCATAATCAGATAATAGTACAGAGCGATAACCATCTCCAATAAATGTTTTGTCTTCGCCCAGTTCAAAAGTTACTGCTTTATTTAGCTTGTACCCTATCAGGGCCGTTACATACGACCAATCGGGCTCAACCGTACTCCCTGCCTTATTGTAGGCTTGCCCTGGCACCATCCTGGTATTACCAATATAATCTGTCAGGTATTTGGCAAACTTGCCCTGGTTCTCATAACCGCTTGAATAAAAAAAGAAGTTATTGCCGATGGTGCCATATAACTGGTAACCCCGGGTATTTAGGGAAGTGGTCTTGGGTTGCTCCAGATCACGACCCAGTTGCAGGTCGGGCAAATAATCGAGAAAGAAGGTATAATCTTTATTTTTAACCGAGGCTAAATGTCCACTGAATAACACATGATTTAGCCAGCTTTTCTTTGAATTGTCGGCGTTAAGCAATAGCAACGAATCGTACAATGGCCTTGCGGCACTGGTATTGGTCAGCAGAAAAGGCTTAACAGCAGTATGCTCGTCATTGGTAGCCAGATATACAGACGCGTTCAGCTTTTGGTAAAACTGATACGAATAGGGCTGGTACATCAATTGCGCACTGGCTGCACCACTTATTAAGGTCAATAATAAAAAACTGGTAAAAAGTTTCTTCATATCAAATCAGCTATGTAACCTAAACGTATTTTATTCAAAATAGTTTAGGGTTTTAAATCCACCCTGGCGCAAAAATTCATCCCTTTTCGCCAGCTCCAGATCGGCTTGTACCATATCCTGCACCAGTGCATCCAGATCGTATTTAGGTATCCAGCCTAATTTTTCTTTAGCCTTAGTAGCATCCCCTATCAGCAATTCCACCTCTGTAGGTCTGAAATATTCAGGGTCAACCTTAACTACGGTTTGCCCAAATTTTAAGGTGTCGGGATCCAGTCCCAGAGCCATCATGCGGTCATCGTCTTTATCAATCACCACACCTTTCTCGTAAACATCTTTACCACTAAATTCAATATCAACCCCCAATTGGGCAAATGCCAAACGTACAAACTCCCGTACGGTAGTAGTGATCCCTGTAGCAATCACAAAATCTTCAGCCTTATCCTGCTGCAACATCAGCCACATGGCCTCTACATAATCTTTAGCATGACCCCAATCGCGTTTAGCTGAAAGGTTTCCCAGATACATACAATTCTGCAAACCTAAAACTATTTTCGCTGCTGCCCGGGTTATTTTGCGTGTTACAAATGTCTCGCCCCGTACCGGACTTTCGTGGTTAAACAAAATGCCATTGCAAGCATACATTTGATAAGCTTCGCGATAATTTACAATGATCCAATAGCCGTATAATTTCGCCACAGCATAGGGCGAACGCGGATAAAAAGGTGTATGCTCGCTTTGCGGCACCGCCTGCACCAGTCCGTATAATTCGGATGTTGAGGCCTGATAAATGCGTGTCTTTTCCGTAAGGCCCAGCAGGCGCACCGCCTCCAGCAAACGTAATACGCCAATTCCGTCAGCATTAGCCGTGTACTCTGGCGTCTCGAAGCTCACTTTAACATGGCTCTGTGCCGCCAGGTTATAAATCTCGTCGGGTTGTATCTCCTGCACAAGCCTGATGAGGTTGGTTGAGTCGGTCATGTCACCATAGTAAAGTTTAAATTTTACCCCGGTTTCATGCGGATCCTGGTACAGATGGTCGATACGGTCGGTATTGAATAAGGAAGCCCGGCGCTTGACACCATGCACCTCATAACCTTTTTTCAGCAGAAACTCAGCCAGGTAGGCCCCGTCTTGCCCGGTAATACCAGTGATCAAAGCCTTTTTCATGGTGAGCGTTGCTTATAATGCAATATTATTGAAATTTATTGGGATTTGGCATTGGGCATTTCGCTGCTCTGGCATTTGCTTCGCGTCATTGGGCATTAACCGGTTATCGTCTGAACCGAGATTCGTGTGTCCCGATAGCTATCGGGACCTACGAATCCTGGTTCAGCCCAAATTCTCCAAAGCCCAATACCAAATGCCCAATGACGCGAAGCAAATGCCGCGAAGCAAATGTCTAATGATTCATTGCCTCAACAGCCTCCTCCAGCTCCTTATACCACTCAGCGCCATATTTGCGGGTGAGGGGGTCTTTCAGAAATTGGTGCACATGAACTTTAAGTTCGTCGCCGAAGGCGCAGGCAGGGCTGCAAATATGCCAGCGGTCGTAATTGAGTACGTCAAACTCGGGGTATTTGGTGATGCGGATGGGGTACAGGTGGCACGAAATAGGCTTCTTCCAGTTGATAACGCCCTGCTCCCATGCCTTTTCGATGGCGCATTTGGTGATGCCATTCTCCCATATCACATAGGCGCATTCTTTATTGGTATCCACACAAGGGGTGGTATAATCGCCCTCAAAGTCGGTCACATGGGTGCCCTGTTCTTCAATGGTTGCAATACCCTTCGGGGTCATAAAAGGTTTTACTTTTGGGTATATCTCCTCAAGTATGGCCAGCTCCTCATGGTCAAGTGGCGCGCCCGAGTCGCCTTCCAGGCAACAGGCCCCTTTACATTTATTTAAATTACAAACAAAGTTTTCACGAACTACATCTTCGTGTACTAACACACTGCCTACTTCAATCATTGACCGCTGATTCGTTTGATTTAATTGATTACGTTGATTTGATAAAAAGCATCTTTCGGACCAAAATACTAATCGGTATCCCCACTCACGGGGTTAAGCGGGTATTTTACGCCAGAGGCCGAGATGAGGTCCATCGTTAAACTGCCAACCACCAATTCAACACGTGCCTTTACCGGGATACGGTTATTATCGTCGGTGATCCAAAGATACAGTTTACTGTCTTTTCTGAAAATACGGCCCGGGATAATGGTTGGGTTAAATTTCAGGCAGTTAAAGGTGCCCATAGAACACTTCATTTTTTCCTTCCCAAGGTAGGTTACGGTAAGCGCCTGTATGCCATCGTCTAAAAAGTATTTAAGCTCTATCTTCTCTCCAATCTTCAGTTTAGAAATATCAAGGCATCGGGCAAAATAATAGGCCGAAACAAAATCAAATACCTTACCACTAAAAGGGTAGCTTCCCTTTATAGCTTTGATCACATTTTTGTCGTGATCAAAAGTTACTTTATCGGTGTGCTTATAATTAGATTCGTGCCGGTTTTCGGTATAAAAATTTGGCAGCAGCGTTTTTTGATCGATAAAACTTTCATAACGGTTGCGCACTTTGTAGAAGATATCAAAGGTACCGGCAGTAAAGCCATCAGCTATGATATGATAGCCTGGCTGGTTGTCGAATTTTACGGGGCTGTCTTCAACCCGCAAATGCGCTTCGGCTGCTGTAAAAATACCGTATTTAAGTTTATAGCCAAGCTTTTCGCCAGTTTTAAAGACAGGTTCATTTACCTGATCCTGGGCATATACCTGATAGATGCTGATAGCTGTAAGAAGTAATGCTAAACAATATTTCTTCATCGGCTACCGGTATTTTATAGCGATCATGGATCTTTACGTTTATAGATTGGGACTGTGGAGCAAGGTTCGCCAAACATAATACTTTTTGCAACAGGCGTTAGCCTTTTTGTTAACTCAACGTATGCTGATACCGGAACTTCCTTATCGCCACACCCTTTAATAACGATACGCTGGTCGCGATATTGCTCCACGTCAAGCGAAGCAAGCGCTTTTTCAAATAACACAGTTTCTAAAACGGCAGCATCTCCAAATACAACCTCTTTGGCAAATGGCGCCATTTTATTAGCAATGAGCATAAAGGCCCATGCGGGCACAATGGCATCTTCGGTACAGGTAATGGCTACGTTTTTGCCGGCGTACCGGGCCCAATCGTGTTCCTTCACAAACTCCCTGAAATCTTTTTCACGCAATATCAACCCCATGTACAGGTTATCTTTAATATCATAAACCAGCCGTTCGCCCGTAGGGAAAAAGGAGGCAGGGTCAAGTGTAACTAAACCGCTCTGCGCAACCTTATTTACTATATTTTCCTGGATCTCCATTTTAAAACATCTAAAAGCAGCGGCCCATACCGCGCTATAAAACAAAATATCCGGCAACAGTGCTAAACCATTGCCGGATACAAAGTTAGTTCAAAATCTCTTATAAGAACTTGGAACGATAATCTTTTACATTCGCCTTATCTTTCAGGGCTTCAAATATTAAATTTTGTGAACGCTGTGTTATTGCCTGCGCAATTTGAGCCCGCTCTCTGACAGCATTGTTAAGTCCGGCCGGATTGATGAAATTATCAAGTTCAAATACATATACACCGTGTTCGCCTTCAATTGGCTTAGATAATTTATTTGGCTTGGCACCAAAAATAGTACCAACAACTTTATACTCTAAAGCAACACCCGGGATAACCGGATTACTGAAAACAATATTCTGAACTGGTGCAACTTTGCCACCGGCTTTCTGAGCCACCTGGTCTATTGATGATGAACCGTTTTCAGCTGCCTGTAATTTATCAGCTAAAATTTTGGCTTTCACATGATTGCGTACCAATGGTTCGATCTGCTTTTTCACAGCATCAAGCGGCAATGTGCCCTTAGGTTTGATCAAGGTAAGTACAGGAACAATATACTGGTTACCGGCTTCATAAACCTGATCGCCGAGGCTACCCTGATCTACTTTGAATGCCCATCTTACCAATTCGCGGGCATTATCAACACCAGGGAATGATGCTGCAAGTGGCTGCACATCGGCAGCGGTCTTTTTAGTTAACCCTTCAGCCTTAACTTCAGCGTCGAAGTTGCCTTTGCTTAATTTACCCAAAAACGCTTGCGCTTTGCTATAGGCTAATGCCTGAGTTTTGCTGCTTGGTAAAACAGGCTTATCAACTACCGCTATTTGTGCAACTTTAGAAGCACCTTTCTGATCTTCTATCTCAATAATATGTACGCCAAACTGCGATACCACAATTTTTATTTCACCTTTTTTACCGCCAAATGCTGCATCCTCAAAAGGACCAACCATTTTATCGCGACCGAAAAATCCAAGCTCACCACCTTTTTGAGCAGAACCAGGATCAGCAGAATATAACTTAGCCAGATCGGCAAAAGATGTCTTGCCGCTTTCAATCACTTTCTTGATCGAATCAGCCTTTGCCTGGGCGGCTGGAATGCCGGCTGCAGTTGCCTGCAACAAAATATGGCGTGCTTTAACAGAATCAGGTGTGATCTTTGAATCAACCAATTTGGCAATTTTAAAACTGCCACCTGCTAAATATGGACCGTATACCGTACCTTTTGACTGATCAAACAATACACTGTCAAGCTTAGCATCGCCGGTTTGACCTTTTTTACTGTACTTCAGCGCAGCTTTAGTTTCTGCATTTACCTGTACAAATAATGAGTCGTTAGTGCTGGCTTTAAACTGGGGCAACAGTTTTTCAATATCAGCTTTAACCGCAGCTGTATCATCTTTAGAAGCAGCTGCATTAAATGCTACATAATCAAAGCTTCTGCTTTCTTCTTTACTTTTGAACTGATATTTATGCTCATCATAATAGCTTTGATAATCATCGTCAGTAAGGGTTACCTTATTATCGGGGATAGATGAATAATCAAGCGATACATATTTAAAATTAGCCAGTTTATTACGATTTGTATAATCGTCCTGCACATCAAGCGAGTTTACGAACAACCCGTTTGTAGTGATTGAAATATATTTTTGAGCCACTTTTTGTGTACTCAGCTGACGAAGGAAATTCTCCCATTGTAGCCTGGTAGGGTCATCGGCTTTTGAAGCCTTCATGTTTTGTTCAAAGTTTCCAAGTTTAACTTTGTCAACCTTGCCGGTTTTGGGATCGCCGAAATACTGCACGATCTGCGGATCCGGATCATTGCCGTTAACTAAAGCAGCTGCTTCATCAGAACTTACCACAAGCCCTAACTTATCGATCTCTTTGTTAAGGATGATCTGGCTTACCTGCTGGTTCCAAACCATATCCTGCAGGTATGCAGTAAACTGTCCGTTCAACTCCTGCTGACCAGATTGCTTCTTAGCCTGATCTAACTGACTTTGAAATTCCTGGTTAGTTATCTTCTCGCCATCTACTTCGCCAATTTTATACTGATCGCCCTTTAAAAACGACGACCCGATCTGCGATGCAAAAGAAATGATAAAAAGTACCAGCGCGCCGCCAATCACGATCACGAGTATCTTGCCCATGCGCTCGCGCAAAAAATTCATTACTCCCATATTGTAACTAATAATATTTTAATGTTTCTACTTGAGCCAAAAGCCCATTTTACCTTTAAGCTCTACTCAAAAGAGGGCGCAAGATACAACTTTTAGCAAAAAAATAAACAGAAAAATTCTTCTAAAAATTAAGGCTTAATTGGTTGGAACATCCTGACTATTAACATGCAAAATAGCCGTCGACGGGCCAAAACGCCAATGGTTCAGCGCTTCATCGCTCGTGAAATTCAAACCGTCGAGCAAGCTGCCGTCGGTCATCTTTACGTGTACAGGTTTATCAGAATGTATCTGTTTGGTGTTTTCGTCCCAAATGAGTTCTTCAGAATTAAAGGTCTCGCCTTTAACATTGGTTCCTACAACGTTTTTACGCAGCTCTATCACTTTTTCAGCAACACGGCGTATGGCATAATCAGATGTAATGGTGCAGGTTTGCTGCAGGCTATCGTTGTAAAAAATAACCTTTACCCCTTTAGGCATTTCGGTATAAGGCTTGGGGTTTTGCTTACCGTCTTTACTGGCAGAATAGTCGAGCATTACCGGTGCGGTCATATGTGCCTTTACTCTGGCCGAATCACTGTAAACCACATCTACATTGGTAAAGGCCTGCACAGGCTTGTTAACTTCGGTGGCCGATATCTTTTGCAGGTCCTTCAAGTCGTTTTCGCAACCGGTAAACAAAACCTGCAGGGCAATAATTACCGCCAGAATAGATCCCGATAATAATTTCGCTTTGCTCATAGCGCAAATTAATCGAATTTGTAACGCTGGAACCAACGGTCGTTCAGCGTAAATGCCAGGTGGAAGTTGACATAATTTTCTTTGACCAGGCCATTGGCAAGCGTACCTCTTTGTCCGATCTCGGAGGAGATATTTATTTTATAGAATGCCGATGAAGCACGGTCATGTGGCAAAGGGATGCCAATACCAAATGTAACCGCCTGCTTTTTAATATCAGTATTATTGATATTGAGGTAAGTGTCCTGATAAATGAATCCTAACTGGTAACTCATAACCAGGAAGTGATTTGAAAGTGCGTTAGGGTTTGGGGTGATCTGACCGCCAATATTCCAGGTGCGGCTGTTTTGCAACCCGGCATTGGTGCCGGCAATAGAAAGGTTTGCCCAGTTTGCTGTTGTATAATCAATTCCTACCATATAGGCTGCACCAGTTTCAAAAGCGCCTTCTTTTTGATAAGTGATCCCATAATGATTTATCCATGGCAGCTGTATAGTTGATTTGGTATTTTTAGTGTTAACCAAACTATCGGCAGGTACGTTTTCGCTGCCGGTACTGTCAAAATAAAACTGACTTACAATATAGGAGCTTTGAACGTTGATTTTGTTGCCTACCGAAGCCGAGTAACCAAATATCAGGTGTTTGGTAGCCGAAAAATCAATGGTGTATTGGGTGCCGAAATCAAAATTAAATCCGCCAATATGATTTGCCTGCTCAACGCGCGAATTCAGGAAGTTTGAAATTCCAGGTACTTCTGTAGATTGATCTTCTTTAAGGTTACCAAAGATGTAGGATGCATTGGCTCCAAGTGTAAGATGTTTGCCGATACCGAAACCGTAACCGATATAGGCTTTGGAAAGACTACCTTCACCTGTATAACTATAGTTAACTGTATTAGTATCAACCGGCGATGAAGAACCAAAGCCCTTAGCGGTTTGAATATAATTATACCCCAATTCGGTATATGGCACAAGCCCAAGCCCTAAAGACGAATGCTTGGAAACCGGAAAAGCAAATGAAATATGGCTAAGTCTGGTATTTGAATTTTTTTGATTTGAAAACCCGGTTTTACTCAGGGTGAGTGAATTGGTATAAAATCCGGCATCAATTACTGTATAGTTTATGTTACCGTATGCAGCAGGGTTGACGATATTGATACTGTTAAATCCACCGATGGTATTGGTAGCGGTAGCTATACCACCCATACCAATGTTTTGTGGCATCAATTGGGAGTCAAAATCGCCAATTCCGTAACGGGAGTATGGTGAGCTGGTAGTTGCAGTTGATTGCGACCTTGCTTCCAGTACACAAACAGCAAGAATAAATGTTATAAAGAGCCTTGTATATTTAATCATTATTTATTGTTATAGCTGCGTTTAAACCTTTCAGAACCAAATAGGGCTCAATTTTAACGTAGGGGGCAAAGATGCTATTTTTCAACAGAGTATCAAAAAAAATACTGTCGCCTCCTGTTAGTATAATATTAGTTTCAGGCTCTTTGGCCCGGTATTTCTCAATGAAGCCTAAAAGCTCAAATCTGACACCATTTTGCACTCCCGAATGTATCGCAGTTTCGGTGTCGTCGCCCAGGTCTACAGCAAAGTGTCCGTCAGCTTTTAACAGCGGCAAAGCGCCAGTATAATCATGTAAAGCCTTATAACGCATATTTAAGCCCGGCGATATACTGCCTCCAAAATAATTTCCTTCGGCATCAATATGATCATAGGTTATGGCCGTTCCTGCATCTATAACAAGGCTTGATTGGCCCGGATATAATTGATGTGCACCAATTACTGCGGCCAAACGATCGGCGCCCAGTGTTTTCGGACTTTTATAACGATTATTTATCCCGGCAGTCTTTTCAGAATTAAAATACTCAAGCCTGATATATTGCACCAACTCATCCCGCCATGCTTCTTTTTCCTTGCGAACCGAGGATATAATTCCCTGCTTTACGTTGAATTTGTCGACGATCTCAAGCACCGATGCAGCATCAATAAAGGGCTTGCTTCCAAAATATAACAGCTCTTCCTGGTTAAAAACTGCAACTTTGATCAGGGTATTGCCAATGTCAATAACCAGGTTTGCCATCAGGCCCTTACCAATGATAAGATAGATTCGAAAATCGCCAGCCCGTCCTGATTGGCAAGTAAAGCATCAGCAGCACGTTCAGGGTGCGGCATCATACCAAATACATTACGCTCCTTATTGCAAACGCCGGCGATATTTTGAATAGATCCATTCGGGTTCGATTCGTCAGTGATATTGCCACTTTCATCACAATACCTGAACAGGATCTGGTCGTTGTCATTTAACGATTTCAATGTATCACTGTCAACAAAATAATTTCCTTCGCCATGCGCTATCGGTATTTTTAACGCACGCTCAAGATCGATCTGAGAAGTAAGTAATGAATTATTGGTTTGGGTGCGCAGATAAATATTGCTGCAATTGAATTTGCGGTTTGCATTATGCAATAATGCCCCTGGTACCAGGCCAGCCTCGGCTGCGATCTGAAATCCGTTACAGATACCAAAAACATATCCGCCCCGGGCAGCAAACTGTATCACTTCCTGCATTATGGGCGAAAAGCGTGCAATAGCACCCGATCGCAGGTAATCTCCGAATGAAAAACCTCCGGGAAGAACGATAAAATCGCTGCCCTGCAAATCGTGGTCTTTATGCCACAGGCGAATTACCTGTTGGCCCATGATGGTTTCCAGTACGTGAATTATATCTTCATCGCAATTAGAACCAGGAAATATTACTACGCCAAATTTCATTATGCTGAATTTTTTTAGTGGAAATTAAGCCTGTACCACCAAAATGCTTTGCTGTTGATGGTGCAGGTTTCCCGCTACAAAACTAACATAACCCCCGAAATTAGGACGAATCAAATCGTTAAAAAGTGTTAAACTGGAAATAGATGATACTGGCCAGCAATAAAATATATAGCGACTCGTAAAACCAGCGCCGATTGGCATATAAAAAGTAGTAGGAAAAAAAGATTGCTACAGGTACGGCACAAAGCAGGAAATGATCTAAATGAAAGTCGGGGCGGATGTAGAATGAAAATCCTGCAATAAGCATAACCAGGGTGAGCAATTGCAATGATTTACGTGTTTGAACAAAGCTTTTGAAGAAGTTTTGCTGTAATTTAAAAAAGCCAAGCACCAGGATGCAAATTACCGGCACCAGTACCAGATAATTAAAATAGTTGAAATTAATAACTACCTGAAACTTTGCTGCCAGCGGAAGCCAAATGGCAAAAAACTGGGGCATAGCGTCGCCCAGGTAGTATGATACTGCAAGGAAAAAGAAAATTGTAGCAAAACCAATAATACAGGCCACCCATTCGCGCCAGTTAAATGGCCTGAAAATGATCAATGCTATCCAAATGGTTAAAAACAGGTAAATAAAGGGCAGATAAAATAAGGTACCAATAGCTACAATCATCCCCAGATCATAAGAAGTGGATTTTACATCGTCGCCTTTATAAAAGCTAAACATCTTGAACAGCATCCAGATCACCAGAAAATTACATACGAGCGGCGCACCCAACATGAGGAAGGGCGTAAATAAACTGGATGCCGTAATATACATCAACCCGGGTAAAAAAGTGGATTTGCCCAACAGGTTGTGGTAATTGACCAGGTAATTAACCAGCAAGGCCTGGATAAAAACGACAATGCCTGCAAAGAAAAGATCAAGATCGGCAGGAAGAACAAATTGATAATTTTTTGAGAGGTGCAGCCGCGAGAAAAGCTCGGCAAACGGGAAATCACCTTTATCCGGAATTGCCGGCAAAACACTAACCCGCAACAGGATCAGTATAACAGCCAGCCAAAGCATGTTCAGCGGATTATAGGATCGGAATAGTTTGATCATCGGGCTGCAGATTTCATTGGCAATATTAGCAGAAAAACTGCTTACCCCGAAATGGAACCCGGGCGTGCGTATCGTTTGACCATATCGTCAATGATCAGGCCTGTCTCATCCGGAAAAAAAACTTCAGTTCTTTTTGTATCATCGATCCAGGCATTGGCTTTTTCAACAAAGGTTTCGTCTATAGTTTCCAATACCGGCACACCTAAGCGCGATGCTGCTAAAGCGTTGCAATGTTGCTCATACTGCCCGCTCATAGGGATCATCAATACCTTCTTTTTTAAAAAGAGAGCCTCTGCCGGACCCTCAAAGCCACCGCCGGTCAAAAGGCCTTCACAACTCGCCATACTGGTATTGAAACCTTCATTACCAACCGGGAATATTTGCACGTTACCTTCCCTATAGGCTTCTTTCTGACGCTTGGAAAATACATGCCACTCTACGTTGCGGGTCTGCGACAAATATTTTACCAGGGTCCTGTCATCATAAGCCGGAAGATAAACCGTGTAGTGCCCTTTATTTGTAGGACTCAATTGCCTTATACCGCTTCGGATAACGGGCGTGTGTATAAAGTCATCATATCGTTCAAAATGAAATCCAATATGATGGGTAGTTGGCGAATAGTATTTAAAAAGCCACTCCGCATAGTTCCACTTTGCAGGACGGGGCGTTTTTCTTGAGATGAATGAACACTGATGACTCAATGATACAGATGGTAGTTTTTGAACCCGGCAGGCCCATGCACTAACGGGTTCAAAATCATTAATGATCAAATCATATTGCTTCAGGGGCAAACTATGAATATCGCGCCATAGCTGCCGAAGGTTCATCAATTTATAGGTAGCCCAATTGTCGACGCCGCCTTTAGTACCGAATACAAAACTAAAACCGTGTAAACGGTATTGCAGCGGTTGCGACAATGAAACTTCTGCTTCGGTACCACTCACCAACAAATCCAGTTCGCCGTACTCCTGTAATATGGGCACAATTTCCCTGGCCCGGCTGATATGGCCATTCCCGGTACCTTGTATTGCGTAGAGTATTTTCACGTTGTAGTTGGAAAGGTAGAAAATTGCAATTTGTAAGCTTGAAGCCGTTTCTGGTATTATAGTTCGGCTAATAACCTAACCACAAAAGTAACAGCCTGCGCATTTGAAGCCAAGCTAATTTCAAACATTACAACATTACAACTTTAAAACAATTAATTCACCTCAAGCTTAAAACGCTCCAACAGGTTTTTAACATCCAGTTTGGCATCCAGATCTTCTGAATCGGACAGGTCTTCCTCATCGATATCTGTATTGAAGAGCTCAGGCTGATATTTAAAGATGCTCCATTTGCCAAAGTTATATTCCAGAGCCGTCAGACTTTCTACCCAATCGCCTGAATTAAGATAGGTTACAGAACCTGTTTTATCGGTAGACTGCATTTCCCTGATCTCGGCATGGTGAATATGGCCGCATATTACAAAGCTGTATTTCTTTTCGACAGCAAGATCGGCAGCAGTTTGTTCAAATTGATTAATAAATTTCACCGCATCCTTGAACCTGGCTTTCACTTTTTGCGAAAAACTCATTTTGTCGCGGCCAATTTTGGTCAGGAACCAGTTGGTTAAACTATTGATCAGTATCAGCGTATCATAGCCCACTGCCCCTAATTTAGCCAGCCATTTAGAATGCTGCATAGTAACGTCGAACACATCGCCATGAAAAATCCAGGCCTTACGGCTGTCAATATTCAGGATCAGCTTGTTGCGCAGATGAAATGATCCAAGGTCGAAATCGGCAAATTTACGCAGCATTTCATCGTGGTTACCGGTAAGGTAATGAACAGGCACGCCATCTGTCACAAATTTCAATATACGGCGCACAACCTTCATATGACTTTCGGGCCAGTAGGATTTACTAAACTGCCAGATATCTATGATGTCTCCATTCAGTATCAGCATTTTAGGTTTGATACTTTTGAGATATTTAAGTAACTCTTTTGAATGGCACCCATAGGTACCCAAATGCAGGTCGGAGATTACGACGATGTCTACTTCGCGCTTTGCCATAAAATTTTAGGGGGATAATGTGCCTTCCGGCGGGATTTGCCGGTAAATTGATCTGAGGATCGTGGTATGAAACGACTATTCGTCGTCGTCTTCCTCATTAACTTTTAATTCATAAGGGCTGAGGTAAAATATGCCTAATAGTAAAAGCAATCCAACAACAACCAGGTAAGCAAACTCAAAATTCATATCGGGATATTTCACAAATGTCAACAACTCAGATTATCTGAATATTAAGACTATATGAAATTAAAAAGGTTTCATTCCCGGCTAAATTTTTTTTCGATACGATCTAACTGGTGGATATGATGTTTTAAATGGATAAGGATGAATTTAAACCATTGCCGGGCATTCAGCATGCCCAATCGCGGATGACCAATACGGTTTTGTGGTTTGGAATCAAATAATAGTTTGGCTACCGTATCAATTCGCTTTCGACTTTTGATGATCAGGTTGCGAGCATCTTCTATACTTATTTTTTTGACCGGGCTTCTTTCCAATATTGCAGGTGGCACTTTTACCCGGCCCGGAAATACACCGAAGGTAAAAACAAACAGGCCTATCAGCGTGCGGCCTTTAGCTGTAGGAACGCATGTTCCGTTAGTACATTTTTCAAGCGCAATACTTGAACCAATGGTAGCCTGCATGATATGGGAGTATACTTCGGCACGTGACCATCCACCTCCCGGGGGGCTTAGCTCAAATTCTTCGTCGGAAATTGCATCGAGACGGTTTCGGTATTCATCGAGAACAGCTTCTATCGCACGGCGTTCGGCTTCAATGGTCATAAAGGATATCAGGCTTTGAATTTAATGATTCGAATTTAAGTAATAAGCAGGCAGAAAAGTTTATAAAATTTCCATCAATTCATTTAACCGCGAGATCTGTACAGGGACATCATCCGGCTTTTCGATTCCATTAGGGTTAAAAAAGATAGCGTCAATGCCAAAATTCAGCGCGCCATATACGTCAGCCTCTAAACTGTCACCTATCATTAAACTTTCGGGTTTAGATGCCCCTGCCAGTTGGAGCGCATGCATAAAAATAGCCTTATCGGGTTTGTTAACACCAACGATCTCGGATATGATCACATTTTGAAAGTATTTGCCAATGTCTGTGCCACTTATCTTTGCTTCTGTTGATTCCCGGAAGCCATTTGATATCAGGTGCAGGAAATATTTTGAACTCAGGTATTCCAGTGTCTCGCGCGAACCCGGAAACAAATTGGTTTTAGTTGGGCAGAAACGAACATAATGATCTTCAAATCCATCAGGTATCAGTGAAGGTTCCATACCCAACTCAAGAAAAGTCTGTTTGAATCGTGCTTCCCGCAACTGGTCTTTTGTGATCTTGCCTGTATGATAGTCGGCCCAAAGTCGATGATTATTTCGGGTATAGGTTTCAATAAACAAATCAGCTGACTGCAGACCCAGATCCTGTAATCGATAAACGTTATATAATTCCTGCAAGGTTTCTTCTGCATTTTTATCAAAATCCCAGATGGTATGATCAAGGTCGAAGAAAATATGCTTTTTTAATGGGAAATGCGATGTGTTGATTACGGAATTCATGTAGAGTGACAACGCAAAGCTACACTTATTTAATGCGGAATGCGAAATGCCAAATGCGGAGTGGGAAGTGTTGAGTGCGGAATGTGGAATGCCAATTGCGGAATAGGATTGTTAAATGCGGAGTGCGAAATGCCTATTGCGGAATGAGAATGTTAAATGCGGAGTGCGAATTCAAAAAACTCCGCATTTGGCATTTCGCACTCCGAAATCAAAAAACTATTTATTCACTAAACCTTATCACCAAAAGCCAAATCGCCGGCATCGCCCAGTCCTGGAACAATGTAGGCCTTTGAGGTCATTTCTTCATCAATGGCACCTATCCACAAATGGACTTTTGGAAGGTTAGCTTTTACATGTTCTATCCCTTCGGTGCTGGCTATGATAGCGGCAATATGAATTTCTTTAATTGCGTATGTTGCTAATAATTGCTTGCAAACTTCAACTACACTCTGACCTGTTGCCAGCATTGTGTCGCATAGAATAAGTACCCTGCCATCGAGATTTGGTGTAGAAATATGATCGATATTGATGATAAAATCACCATTCTTGCGCACTTTCCGGTATGCAGTGATAAATGCAGATGGAGAGCGATCAAAAAAGTTTAAAAATCCCTGGTGAAATGGCAGGCCGGCCCGCAGGATTGTACCAAGCACTGGTTGGGTTTGTGGCACGTTGATATTTGCTATGCCAAGCGGAGTTTGGACCTCCGTATTGACATATTTTAGTTTCTTACTGATCTCATAGGCCAATATTTCACCGATCCGTTCCTGATTTTTACGGAATCGAAGGCGGTCCTGTTGAATGACGGCATCGCGCAACTCAGCCAAAAACTGGTTTGCCACCGTATTGGTTTTGTTGAGTATTAAAAACATGTTTAAATCTACAGGTTTTGCGCGCAATTTTTCTAAAACGATCATCGGATTAATTAGTTAAAATTGATTCGGTTGAGATACTTATTTAACGAACAAACGAAATGTATTTGAATTGAGTTTTTTAAAAACTGACCTATTTTTTACCAGGCTCAAAAAAGCAATGTGACTTAGTTTTGGCATCATTAATTCGTACTTTTGCTGATAACCAATGGAATTTAAATTAACCTCTTTATACCAACCAACAGGAGATCAGCCCGAAGCTATCAGGCAGTTGGTTCAGGGCATCAATAATAACGACACGTATCAAACCCTGCTTGGCGTTACAGGTAGCGGAAAAACATTTTCCATAGCCAATGTGATCGCCCAAACACAGCGTCCAACGCTCATCCTCAGTCATAATAAAACCCTGGCTGCTCAGCTTTACGGCGAGTTTAAACAGTTCTTTCCGGAGAATGCGGTCAACTACTTTGTATCCTATTACGACTATTACCAACCCGAGGCATTTATCCCTACTACCAATACTTATATTGAAAAAGATCTTCAGATAAACGAAGAGATAGAAAAACTACGCTTACGTACAACTTCAGCCCTGATGTCGGGGCGCAGGGATGTAATTGTTGTATCTTCTATATCCTGTATCTACGGTATGGGTAACCCTGATGATTTTAAAGACTCTGTGTTTCGTTT
>CAISPD010000162.1 GCA_903887275.1 uncultured Mucilaginibacter sp. | reverse complement strand
GGCTTATAGAGAAAGACGGAGGGATTAGACCCTGCGAAGTCTTAGCAACCTGTGCTTACAAGGTGCTACGTTCTACTTAACCGCCTCAAAAAGGGTTAGGACAGATAAGCGAAGGTCAGACGAACACCAGACTTTTCGATAAGCGTAGTTTAGATAGGAGACTTGAGATTTTAGATTCGAGACTCTATTTTGTCAGAAATTGAAATATCTGGCTTCCTTATCTAAAGCAAAAAGGTTTAAGCTAATAGTTTTGAGACAAGGCATTCGCCAATTCAAATGGTCTCAAATCTAAAATCTCAAATCTCATATCTTAAAGAAATGAATATCAGAGAAGAACTAAAGAAGCGGATATTGGTAATCGACGGTGCAATGGGTACGCTTATACAGCGCTACCAGTTGACCGAGGAGGATTTTCGAGGCGAGCGCTTTAAAGAACACCCTACCGATGTCAAAGGCAATAACGATCTGCTGAACCTGACACGCCCGGATATTATCCGCGCGATACATAAAGAATATTTGGATGCCGGGGCCGATATCATCGAAACTAATACTTTCAGTACCCAACGCATTTCGCTGGCCGATTACCAAATGGAGAGTCTGGCTTATGAACTCAGCTACGAAGGTGCCCGCATAGCGCGTGACATAGTCGACGAGTACAATAAAACCAATCCGGCCAAACCACGCTTTGTAGCGGGGGCTATAGGTCCTACAAATCGCACGGCCTCTATGTCGCCGGATGTTAATGACCCGGGCTACCGGGCCGTAAGCTTTGACGATTTGGCTGAAGCTTACTATGAGCAGGTACGCGGCCTGGTTGATGGTGGTTCAGATGTCTTGATCATCGAAACCATATTCGATACGCTGAATGCCAAAGCAGCCATCTATGCCATTAAACGCTACGAAAACGAGCTGGAAAAGGAATCGTTATTAAAAGGCAAAAGTCTTGAGATCATGATCTCGGGTACTATTACTGATGCTTCGGGCCGTACATTATCGGGTCAAACCGTAGAGGCATTCTGGAATTCGGTGCGCCACGGGAACTTATTATCAGTCGGTCTGAACTGCGCCCTTGGGGCAAAAGAAATGAGACCACATTTGGAAGAACTGGCAGAAAAATCGGATGTATTTATTTCGGCCTATCCCAATGCCGGTTTACCAAACGAGTTTGGCGGCTACGACGAAGTGCCACACGAAACTGCCCATTTCATCGAAGATTTCATCGAACATGGTATGGTCAACATTGTTGGAGGTTGCTGCGGAACTACCCCGGAACATATCCGTTGTATAGCGGAAAAAGCAGCTAAAGGTAAACCTCGTGCCATACCCGAAGTAGAGCCCTATTTAAGGTTGAGCGGCTTGGAAGCCGTAAACGTTACGCCGGATACCAATTTTGTAAATATCGGAGAGCGGACCAATATCACTGGTTCGCCTAAATTCTCGAAACTGATACTGGCCGAAGACTATGAAGGTGCGTTAACCGTTGCCCGCCAGCAAGTGGAAGGTGGCGCCCAGGTGATCGACGTGAATATGGACGAAGGCATGATCGACTCAGAGGCAGCGATGACGCGATTCCTGAACCTGATCGCTTCCGAACCGGATATTGCCAGGCTGCCTATTATGGTCGATTCGTCTAAATGGACCGTCATTGAATCAGGTTTAAAATGTTTGCAGGGTAAGGGTATTGTTAACTCCATTTCACTCAAAGAAGGTGAAGACAAATTCAGAGAGCAGGCACGTAAGATATTAAGCTATGGCGCAGCAGTTGTAGTAATGGCTTTTGACGAAAATGGTCAGGCCGACTCGCTAGCACGCCGCATCGAGATATGCAAGCGCTGTTATGATATATTGGTGAGCGAAGTAGGCTTCCCGCCGCAGGATATTATTTTCGACCCTAATATCCTTACCGTTGCAACCGGTTTGGAAGAACACAATAATTATGCGGTTGACTTTATTGAGGCGACGCGCTGGATCAAACAAAATCTGCCCCTGGCCAAAGTTAGTGGTGGGGTAAGTAATATTTCCTTCTCGTTCCGGGGCAATAACGTCGTACGCGAGGCGATGCATTCGGCCTTCCTGTACCATGCCATCAAAGCTGGGCTGGATATGGGTATCGTTAATGCCGGAATGCTGGAGGTTTACGAAGAAATACCCAAAGACCTGCTCGAAAGGGTAGAAGATGTCCTGCTCAACCGCCGCCCGGATGCCACAGAGCGACTGGTTGAATTTGCAGACACCATCAAATCAAAAGGCAAAGAGATCATACGTGATGAAGAGTGGCGTAAAGGCACGGTACAAGAGCGTTTGTCACATGCGCTGGTCAAAGGTATCATCGAATATCTGGACGAAGACGTTGAGGAAGCACGCCAGTTGTTGCCCAAGCCATTGGATGTGATCGAAGGTCCGCTGATGGATGGGATGAACATTGTGGGCGATCTGTTTGGCTCGGGCAAAATGTTTTTGCCGCAGGTGGTAAAATCGGCCCGGGTGATGAAGAAAGCGGTTGCTTATTTATTGCCGTTTATTGAACTTGAAAAAGCCAACAATGCCAATGCCGACCAGCGCAGTAACGCTGGTAAGGTGTTACTGGCAACGGTGAAAGGCGATGTGCACGATATCGGTAAAAATATTGTAGGCGTGGTATTGGCCTGTAATAATTTTGAGGTGATAGACCTTGGGGTGATGGTGCCTGCACAACGCATTATTGAAGAAGCCAAAAAGCAAAATGTTGATATTATTGGTTTGAGCGGCCTGATCACTCCTTCGCTGGATGAAATGGTGCATTTCGCTAAGGAAATGGAGCGTGAGGGCTTCACCATTCCGCTGTTGGTGGGTGGAGCAACTACGTCGCGTATCCATGCGGCGGTAAAGGTGGCACCAAATTACTCGGGCGCTGCTGTACATGTACTGGATGCTTCGCGCAGCGTAACGGTTTGCAGTAACCTGATGAACCGGGACACCCGCGATAACTATATCCAGACTATTAAAGATGAATATGAAAAGGCACGTGAGGCACACCTCAACAAGCGTTCGGATAAACGTTTTGTAAGTATTGAAGAAGCGCGGAGTCAAAAGTTGGAGCTTGAGCTGAACCGTATGGTAGCGACCAAACCTAAGTTTACCGGCACAAAAGTTTTTGAAGCATTTCCGCTGGAGGAACTTGTACCCTATATCGACTGGACACCATTTTTCCATACCTGGGAACTGCGGGGCAGCTATCCGAAAATATTCGACGATAAGTTTGTTGGTGTAGAGGCTAAAAAGCTTTTTGACGATGCACAGGCATTGCTGAAAAAGATAGTAGATGAAAAACTGCTGCAAGCTAATGGTGTCATCGGTTTCTGGCCAGCCAGCAGTATAGGTGATGATATTGAATTGTACTCGGACGAAAGCCGGACAAAGGTTTTGAACAATATTTATACCCTGCGGCAGCAGGCCGAAAAGGTAAAAGGCGAACCTTATTATGCGCTGGCTGATTTCATCGCAACAAAAGAAAGCGGCATTGAGGATTATTTCGGAGGTTTTGCTGTTACTACCGGTATCGGCTGTGATGAGCTAGTGGCCCTGTTTGAAAAAGATCACGACGATTATAACAGCATTTTGGCCAAGGCACTGGCCGATCGGTTAGCCGAAGCATTTGCGGAAAAGATGCACGAGCTGGTTCGCAGGGAATATTGGGGCTACGCGGCTGATGAAGCTTTAAGTACGGATGATCTGATCAAAGAAAACTACCAGGGTATCCGTCCGGCCCCGGGCTATCCTGCCTGCCCCGATCATACCGAAAAAACCACTTTATTTGAACTATTGAAAGCTGGTGATAATGCCCAAATGTTCCTTACCGAAAGCCTGGCCATGACGCCGGCAGCCTCGGTTAGTGGCTTTTATTTTGCGCACCCGCAATCCAGGTATTTTGGTTTGGGTAAGATCGGTAAGGACCAGGTAGAAGATTATGCCAAACGCAAAGGCATTTCTATGGAAGAGGCAGAACGCTGGCTGGGACCGAATTTAAATTATTGAGGAGTTTGTTGATCGAATCATAAAAAAGCTGTCATTGCGAGGAATGAAATGACGTGGCAATCGCAAGGCATGCCTTTAAGCTACAATAACACGGCTAGGATCCTGTAGGCCTCGCAAATCACAATTTAACTATATTTGACCCATACCGGATCACAAATGAAGATAACAGAACATATAGACGCCGCCAAAGGCAAAACACTTTTCTCATTCGAACTGCTGCCACCGGTAAAGGGACACAGCATACAAAGCATTTACAATGCCATTGATCCTTTAATGGATTTTAACCCGCCTTTTATTGATGTAACCTACCACCGCGAAGATTATATTTATAAACAGCATGACAATGGCTTATTAGAAAAGGTGTCGTACCGCAAGCGTCCGGGAACGGTAGCGATCTGTGCTGCTATTATGAACAGGTATAAAGTGGATGCCGTACCTCACCTCATCTGTGGGGGCTTTACTAAAGAGGAAACGGAAAATGCACTTATCGATCTGCAGTTTTTGGGTATCGATAACGTATTGGTATTGCGTGGAGATGCACGCATGGCGGATTCGGGATTCATACCAACACCGGGCGGTCACGCTCATGCGACGGAATTGCTGGAACAGGTGGTAAATATGAACTCGGGTAAATACCTGTATGAAGACCATGAAGTGGCCAATACCGATTTTTGTATCGGCGTAGCGGGCTATCCCGAAAAGCATTTTGAAGCACCAAACCTGAAAACTGATTTCAAATACCTGAAACAAAAAGTTGAAATGGGTGCCAATTTTATTGTTACCCAAATGTTTTTTGATAACAGCAAGTACGTTGAATTTGTGAAACTTTGTCGCGAGAACGGCATTACAGTTCCCATTATTCCGGGTTTAAAACCGATCACATCCTCTAAACAACTCATCAGTTTGCCAAAAATATTCCATATCGACATTCCCGAAGATCTGAGCGATCTCATCAATAATTGTAAATCGGAAAAAGAAGTTAAAGAAGCAGGTATCGAATGGATGATCAATCAGTGTAAAGAACTGGTTGCCGTTGGCGCCCCGGTATTACATTTTTATACCATGAGCAACCCCGGGCCTACAAGGAAAATTGCGGAAGCGATTTTTTAGCAAATGATTCCAACAATAAGTAGTTGTCATTGCGAGGAATGAAATGACGCGGCAATCGCAAGGCATGCCTTTAGTCCCGATTGGGTTTTGGGCGTACAATACGCTTTAATACCTGCCTCCTTGCGATTGCTTTGTCGCTGCACCAGAGGCTTAACCCAACTCAGCTTCTCGCAATGACAAAATTTTTGTAGCGATATATTTTCCCCTAAAGCACGCCCCTTTTACTCAATTCCTGCTCCAATGCCTCAGCGGAACTAAAATGAATACACTCGATCCCGAGCTTTTCAGCAGCTAAAATATTCCGGTAATTGTCGTCGATAAATAAGGCTTCTTCTGGGTTTACCCCATAACGGTTGATCAGAATATGATAAAATTCGGGAGTTGGTTTGCGCATTTTTTCTTCGCCTGAAACTACAATGCCATCAAACCAGTTGAGAAATTCAAATCTGGCCTGCGCTACCGGGAAAGTTTCGGCCGACCAGTTGGTGAGGGCATATATTTTGAATTTACCGCTCTCTTTTAGCTTTTTGAATATGGCAACCGTATCATGAAAAGCTTCACCCAGCATCTCGTTCCAGCGGCCGTAAAAGGCGCGAATCAGGTGTTCATGTTCGGGGAATTGCCGAATCAGAATTTCGGTGCCCTCCTGTAATGGTCTGCCGGCATCCTGCTCCTCGTTCCAGTCAGATGTGGTGATCTCGGCCAGAAATCTTTCCATTTCAGCCTCATCATCAAACAAAGTTCGGTACATCAATCGCGGGTTCCAATCGATCAATACAGCGCCAAGATCGAAAATGATGGTGGTTATCATAGCATATTGCGGATACGCGCAGGACAAGGTCCAACGAATATTTTTAGCTACAAACGATTGTTATCAATATTCACCAAAGCCTTTTTAAGGGTGAATACTACATAGGCACGATCGCGGTGAACCAGTTCAGAAACTTTGCTGATCAGTTGGTCTTCCTGCCCCTCGCTATATTGAAGTACTTCATCGGTCAGATGGTTGTATTTGCGCTGCAATTTGATCTTGATGCGCGGCCAATCTTTATTGCTGATGCTGATCTCTGCCATGGTGAAATATTGTTTCTGCAAAAATAGAAAAAATCTGTTGTCGGCGCTGCCAAATATTCGGATATCAATTTTTTGAAACCTTTACGCACCTTATTAGTTTTTAGAACAAACAAAACTATAAATACCATGAAAAAATTTCTTTTAAGTGCCATCATGCTGGTGGCGGTAGCGATGAGTGCAAAGGCCCAGTTTTCGCTTGGCGTAAAAGGTGGCGTAAACTTCTCCAACATTGATGCTGACAATTTAAAAAGCTCGACAAAAACTGGCTATCAGGCTGGTGTGTTTGCCCGTTTTGGTAGTGCATTTTACCTGCAACCCGAAGTTTATCTGAGCAGTACAGGCGGTAATATCAGCACTAATGATAACAGCGCATCTGCAAATATAAAATTCACCAATATTACAGTACCAGTTTTACTTGGCTATAAATTCGGTCCAAATGCGTTGAATTTCAGATTAATGGCTGGGCCTGAGTATACCTATATCATCGATAAAAGCGAGAGTTTTTCCCAAACCTTTCAGGCAGCTTATACTGATTTCGGTAAATACAACAGCAGTACTATCGGATATCAGGCAGGGGCGGGGGTTGATATAAGTGTATTTACTGTCGACCTGCGCTATGAAGGAAACCTGAACAAGATCAACTCAAACTTCGGTCAAAAACAAAACCTTTGGGCTTTGAGTGTAGGGTTTAAGTTTTTTTAAGACAGAAAGTGCGTATAAGTCAGCTAGTCCGGGAGACTGAATTTTGGATAAGGCAATACCAATTTGCAAGCCCAAAACAGTCTTTCGGACTTTTGCGGACTTTCCGACTTCTGGACGCCAATTCCCCAATTACACAAAATCTAAGCCCTTAAAATTTCTACCCAACACCTGCGCATTATTTACGCCAAGCCATTTATCAAGCAGCGTAGCGTATACCTGTCGAAAATCTATTTGGTATTTCAAATCGCCATTATCCAAGTCGCTGAGGTTGGGTGCTTCATTAAATATGCCCGGCTTTTTGATCTGACCGCCAAAGAGCAAAACATTATTCGCCGTTCCATGATCGGTACCATTGCTGGCATTCTGCTCAACCCGGCGACCGAATTCAGAGAAGGTCATCACCAGCGTATCATTTAGTTTACCGGTTTGGTTCAAATCTTTAATAAAGGCAGCCACTGCATCGGCATAAGTACTGAGTTGTTTGTTTTGTTGATTTTGCTGACCCACATGCGTGTCAAAGCCGCTCAGCGAAACATAATAAACACGCGTGCTTAAACCTGAATTGATGAATTTCGATATCGTTTTTAACTGGTTGCCCAATTGGGTGTTGGGATAAGTGCCTTTTACTGTATAAACTTTAGAGGTCTGTTGAATATAATCAGCCGAGGAATAGGTTTCGATCATCGTTTTGTACAGATAACCCAGGTTATCCTCATTGAGGTGTTCGCCCTGGGCATCATGGGTTAGGTCCCTGAAAAAAGGCTCTCGCGTTTCCTGATACAGTTTGCCCGTATCCTGAACTGCAATGCCCTTCATGGTTGATCCCTTCAGCGCAAGCGACAAAGTATCATCAACCTCAATTGCGGTATAAGGATTACGGCAGGTCTGACAGTTGGAGTCGAGGTAGCGACCGATCCATCCCGTACTCAGAAATTGGTTCGAATCGCTGGCAGTTTGCCAAATATCCATTGAACGGAAATGCGAACGGTCGGGATTTGGGTAACCTACCGAATTGATTATGCTTATCCAGCCCTGGTCGTACAACTCTTTAAGCGGAGATAGCCCAGGATTGAAACCCTGCATGTCATCCAGCTTAATAATATCCAAGGGTTTTATGGCAATGCTATTACGTTTTTGGTAATAGATATCATTGCCATAAGGCACAATAGTATTTAAGCCATCATTGCCGCCAGATAGCTGAATGATCACCAGGTTGCGATGCCCGTTTTGAAGTGGACCGGCAAGAGCCT
Source organism: uncultured Mucilaginibacter sp. (assembly GCA_903887275.1). Classification (GTDB taxonomy): domain Bacteria; phylum Bacteroidota; class Bacteroidia; order Sphingobacteriales; family Sphingobacteriaceae; genus Mucilaginibacter. The sequence goes on along the minus strand of CAISPD010000162.1, from coordinate 3,542 downwards.
CGAATGGCTTCAAAAATGCGGGAACCATAAAGGCAGCCGAAGCTAAAGTGGTATTACGCAGGAAATCGCGACGTTTCATCTTATTTATTTACAGAGTTTTCTTAAATGAGTGAATGCGTGTTTTTTTAATTAGGGAATTAGTGAGTTAGTGAATTAGTGAGTGTTTTTTTTGATTTGTTATTGTTCATTTTACCAATAAATATGTTCCCATTCACTAATTCACTAACTCACTCATTATCCTTTAGCATAGTTGATATTCAGGTGTCGACACTACCTCTATCGCCAGTGTTTTTATTTCATTGGTTTGCAAAATATTTTTTTTCAGGTTTTGTCCCGGTTTAGGTTCAAGCAGGAACTGGGCTATATCGGCATTGGATAGGTTTTTTGGGATATCGCCTAAAAACTTATCCCAGTTGGGCTGAGCCTGTACACGTGAATTTACCGCATTTTGCCGGTAACGGTTCGCAGCAATATAAGCCTCATCCTCGGGGTCGGCTTTACCGGTAAAGTCTATCAATCCGCCATCTAATACGATTGAAGGAATTTTTAAACGATACATCAGCGAGGAACTGTCGATCCAGTTTCTGCCGCCGGGCCAGCCAGCTACATTGGGAGGATTGAACAAGGTTTGACCAAGCGTTCGTTGAAAATCCAGCAATACTTCGGGGCGCTGATAGCTGATGTAAAATTGCCTGGTCAATCCTACGGCAAGTTCAACCGGGGATTTTATCAGGTTGCCTGTATTTTTATCGTCATAAAACCAATCAGCATTAAAAACAAACTCCAGCAGTGGTCTGATCTCGTAATTGGCAGTAAAAAACACTTCAGCCATGGCCTCGATATGCCCCGGATCAGGTTGTTCATTGACCAGATACTTATACAGTTTACCGCAAATAAATCGGGCTGTTTGTTTTTGTTCGAGCAGGATATTGATAATGTCTTCGCCGCTAAAATTGCCGGTTTTACCCAGGAAAGTTTTCTGGCCCCCATCATGTTGAAAGGGTCTGAGCACAAATTTCCCGTCTTTATCAAAACCCCAGCCGGTAAATGCTCTGGCCGATTCTTTAACATCCTGCTCGGTATAGTTGCCGCGCCCAATGGTAAACAGCTCCATGAGTTCGCGTGCAAAGTTTTCGTTCGGATGGTTTTTGCGGTTTTGCTGATTATTCAAAAACTGCAGCATTGCCGGCGATTGAGATACCTGTAAGGTTAACTCTTTGAAATTTCCCAAAGCATTGTTGCGTTGTATGTTATTTAATTGTTGTGCAAATGCCGCATTATTTACCCGGCAGGCAAAATGATTATGCCAAAAAAGGGTCATTTTTTCGCGCAATACGGCTTCTGTGGTGTATAGTTGTTTAAACCAGGCCAGGTTAAGCTCCTTTTCCTGCTGGCGCTGCTGTTGCACGAATAATTTTTTTACTTCTGCTTCGCCTTTGATCACTGCCATAAGATCGGCACTGCCCTGAACGACAGCCAAAGGTTCATCCGTTTCAGAATCTTTAAAAAGCGCTTTTACTGCTTTCCTAATGGTAAGATGCTTTGCCTTTTGTAAATCGGCAAACCGCAATCCAAATCCGGCGCGGGCATACAAGTGCTTGATCGGTCTGAGATCGTCCATGATTATTTTGACGGGTTAGATCATCATAGGTTTAAAAACGAGCTTTTAAATTTCTTTTTATTTTTTTATTATTACGGTTGTAAGTACTAAACCTTGTAAAGTGAAGAAAATTTACACCTTATTTTCTCTTCTATTCCTTTTTTTGGGGTGCTATGCCCAGGTACAGCCATATGGGGTTGTAGATACCTCCGACTTAAAACTTAAATCATGCGATTTTGAAAAAGATGCCAATGCTGAGGTTCTTTTTGAAAAAGTTTATATCTATTACAAATATTCTACTGTGGTGATGGAATACCACAAGCGGTTGAAAATATTTAATGCTAAGGGAAATGACTTTGCCAAAGTCAGGGTTGAATATTACGCTGCTCATAATGATGAAGTGATAAGCGATATCCAGGCAGAAACCATAAATTTTGAAAATCAAAAACTTGAAATAACCCCGGTTGATAAGGCCTCAATATTTACTCAGGAACTCGATAAAGACGCTAAATCAATATCTTTTACCTTTCCAAACATTAAGCCAGGCTCAATAATTGAATATAAATACAAGTTTTCAAGCCCTTACGCAGGCAATATCCCAGACTGGGTGCTGCAGGGCGAGATACCGGTGAGGTATACGGAATTGAAAGCTGAGTTTAGTCCGGATTATACATATAAAACTATTAAAAGAGTATTTCAAAAGTTTAAGACGGACACTACTTATTTTACCAACGGCAAAAACCAGAACAAGGGTAAAACCCATCTGTTTGTTATGGAGAACCTGCGGTCATTAAAAGATGAGCCTTTTATGACAGCCACCGAAGATAATACTCAACAGATTTGGTTTCAGGTCACAGGTGATTATGAGATGACATGGAGTATCATAGCAAAAAGACTGATGAGGGATATTGATTTCGGTAATGAGCTTGATCCCAGAATTTTTCTTAGTAAAGAAAATGAAATACTGGCTAAAATAGGAACCTTTTCTACGGCCGAAGAAAAAATAGCATATGTCTATAACCTGGTCAGAAGCTCGATGAAATTTAATAGGAAAAATAGCATTTACACACATAGTGAAATTTCCCACGCATGGTCGAAAAAAGAAGGGAATGCTGCTGAGATTAATTTTATCATCTACCATTTTCTGAAAAAATCGGGTTTAGTATTGAGAATACTTATGCTAAATACCCATCATAAATTAGAGACCGATTATGCTACTACCGGCCAGCTAAACCAAGCAGTTATATTGGTAGTTGCCGATGGTAAACAATATGTACTTGATGGAGCAGCTGTGGATGGCAAATACAACGAAATCCCGTTTTATGCCCTGAATTCAAACGCAGTTTCGTTGGATCCTGAAAAAAGCACTTCCTTTTTGTTGACACTACAAAACGAAAAGCCTGTAAAACAATCAACTTTTATTGAAGCGACAATTGGCTCCGATGCAAAAATGACCGGTACAGCACAAATAAATAGCACAAGTTATTTGAAAGGTGTTGTGTTGCGAAAGTTTAAAAAAGAGGGCGAAAAAGGATATATAGATTATTTGCTAGATGGTAATAACGATCTTAAAATAAGCTCGTTTAAGATCGATAGTGCTGAAGCTGATAGCATTCCATTAATCCGTAATCTCAGTTTTAGTCTGGATCTGCCCGGATCTGATGATCACTATATTTATTTTAGTCCAAACTTATTTATCGGCTTAGGAGCAAATCCGTTTTTGAGCGAAGAAAGGTTCTCGGATATTGATTTTAAGTACCTGCAGGGCTACACAATTAGTGCCAGATATAAAATGCCAGTGGGTTATAAGATTGAATCTTTGCCAAAATCACAGGCGCTGGTCATGCCCGATAAAAGCATAATATTTAAAAGAATTGCACAGGAAGATGAGGGCTATGTGGTAATAAATTATAAAATTGACTTTACCCGGTCGTATTACGAT
>CAISPD010000161.1 GCA_903887275.1 uncultured Mucilaginibacter sp. | reverse complement strand
TATTACCCGGAAATTATATCGTGGCGGCGAAAGCGAATACTGGCTTAATGATGTCCAGTGCCGGCTGAAAGACATTACCGATCTGTTCCTGGATACTGGCATTGGCGCCGACTCCTATTCTATCATCGAATTAAAAATGATAGACGAGATCATTGCCAATAAAGAAGGTTCAAGGAGAAACCTATTTGAAGAAGCATCGGGTATATCCAAATACAAACTCCGTAAAAAACAAACCTTCAGTAAGCTAAAAGATACCGAAGCTGATTTAGAGCGTGTAGAAGACCTGCTTTCTGAAATTGAAAAGAATCTTAAAACACTCGAGAACCAGGCAAAAAAAACCGAGCGCTATTATCGATTGAAAGAACAGTATAAGAATTTAAGTCTTTTACTTGCATCGTTCCGTATAGCGGGTTTTAGTGAATCGTTAAAAGCAATTGAAGAAAAAGAGCAAAAACAGCACGACGAGAAGCTGGGAATAGTAGCTAAAATTGACACGGCGGAGGCTGCATTACAACAGCAAAAAGCTGATAGTTTGACCAAGGAAAAAAATCTGGCAATTCAGCAAAAAACCACGAATGAATTCGTTGCAAAAATCAGAGCTTACGAGAACGAAAAAAAAATAAAAAATGAACAGCTTAAATTTCAGCAGGACAAGGAAGCTCGCCTTCATGAAGAGTTGGAACGCGACCGGAATCAACTGAATCATGTTTTGTATAATATAAAGCGACTTGCTGAAGAAAAACTACAAGAAGACGAAAATCTGCAATATGTACAGGCCAATGTTGCTGAACTAAAACTAGCCGTTGACGAATTGCGCACCAAACAACAATCGGCACGCAACGAATTGAACGAGCTTAATAGCGCAAACAATACCCTTCAAAATCAGATCTATAAAACTGAAAAAGACCTCGATATTCTATTAATACAGCAACAGGCATTAGAACAGGAAAGCCAGCGAAACCTGGAAGATACCACCAATAAAGAGGCCGAACTATCCCATTTTAACCAGGTAGTAGCCGAATTGCAATACCGCTCTGAATCAATGGAAAGGGAACTGGTATTGCTTTCGGAAGCAGAAGAAAAACTGCAGGAGCAAATTAAAGAGAGTGAAAACGAATTAGAAGAAGTTAAAGAAAGCATCATTAAAGAGAGCCGGAGACTTGATGCTAAACAAAACGAATACAACCTTACCAAGAGTATGGTTGACAATCTGGAAGGATTTCCGGAGTCCATACGTTTCCTGAAGAAAACAGCTGGTTGGGCAAAAAACGCCCCCCTGTTTAGCGATGTGTTGTTTTGTAAAGAAGAATACAGGGTAGCTATTGAAAATTACCTGGAGCCACTGATGAATTATTACGTGGTAGAAAACTATTTTGAAGCAATAGCTGCAATTAATTTATTAAGTAATTCATCTCAGGGACGGGCACAGTTTTTTGTATTGAGTAATTACCCCCGCCAAAGCCACGCTCCGGTAGTTAGCGATAATTTCGGAGGGATACCGGCCCTAAGTGTCATTGAAGTTGAGCCAAAATATCAAAACCTTTGCAGTCACCTTTTAAAAAATGTTTACCTGATAAATGACACAACAGAACAAGATTTAAACGGCACTGCACTAGCACATGATATAGTTTTAATAGGCAAAAGTGGCAAATTCAATAAGAGTCAATTTACTATGGCTGGCGGCTCGGTGGGCTTATTTGAAGGAAAACGAATCGGCCGGGCAAAAAATCTCGAAAATCTGACCAAAGAGATACGCACAATTGAAAATAAAATAGCAGAATTTAAATTCAGGCAGGATGCACTTCATAGTAAATTAACGTCCTTACGCTCGCTTGATAAAAGCGCACAGATACAACATTTACAACAAGATCATAATCGCCTTAATTCGGAGCTGATCGCTGTTAAAACACGGCAGGAGCAATACGAAGCCTTTATAGAGAACAGCCGTAACCGAAAAGAAGATATTGCGCGCAAGATCATTAGTATTGAAGAAGAGAAGACACAGCTTCAACCTGCCCTTGCCGATCTGAAAGCGCAAAAACTGGTACATGCAAATTTGCTGGCAACTAAGCAACTGGAATTTAACGGACTAAATGAGCTGGCCACCCAGCAATCAAATGCTTATAACCAGGAAAATATTCGTTTTCATCAGCAGCAGAACAAAGTATCGGGCCTGCAAAAGGACACCGAATACCGCGAAACCCAAAAAGAATCGCTGGAAAGTCGCATTGGCTACAATAATACCGAGCTGGAAAAAGTGAAACTGGCCATAGCTGAAAATTTATCACAGTCGGATAATTCAGACGTGGACCTGCTTGAAATGTACCAGCAAAAGGATGAACTTGAAAAAGCCACCCAGCAAGCCGAACAGGAATATTATAGCTGGAGGAATGGTATTACGGAAACTGAAAATGAAATTTCTGTATTGAGGCGCCAGAAAGAATCTTTTGAGGCCAAAGAGAATGAATTAAAAGACGATAAAAACAACCTGAAACTGGAGCTGAATGCGCTGAAAGAACGGCTTTCTGTTGAATTTAATATTGACATTCAGGATTTGCTTGATACGGAACCGCCTACTGAAGAAAACGAGGACGAACTGCGCGAAAAAACTGATAAGATCAAAAAACAACTTGATGATTTTGGCCCTATAAATCCATTGGCTGTTGAGGCCTATAACGAAATGAATCAACGTTATGAGTTTATTCAGGCACAAAAGCGTGATTTAAGTGAAGCCAAAGCATCGCTACTTACTACCATCAAGGAAATAGACGATACCGCACGTGATAAGTTTATGCAGGCATTTGATAATGTGCGCGAGAACTTTATTAAAGTGTTCAGGTCGCTATTCAATGAAGAGGATTCATGCGACCTGATCTTGTTGGATCCAAACAATCCTTTGGAATCAGATATTGATATTATTGCCAGGCCAAAAGGAAAAAGGCCATTGTCTATCAACCAGTTATCTGGTGGTGAGAAAACATTGACCGCTACCGCGATCCTTTTCTCACTCTACCTTTTGAAGCCGGCTCCCTTCTGTATCTTTGACGAAGTTGACGCACCGCTGGATGACACCAATATCGACAAGTTCAACAACATCATTCGCGACTTCTCCAGTCAATCGCAATTCATTATTGTATCCCACAATAAACGTACTATCGCAAGCACAGATGTTATCTATGGAGTTACCATGGTAGAACAGGGAGTTTCCCGGGTAGTGCCGGTTGATTTACGAGAATTAGCAGATTGATCAGATTCCGGTATCTGATACCAGTTATCAGGAATTAGTATTTGATTGATAATTCCTGATAACCGATAACAAATTTTCGCTTATAACCCTTTCTTTAGCTTAAGTGCCTTATTCATTACCATACCGTTGAATTTACCGGCATCCAAAGCTTTTGAAACTTCTTTTTTACTTTGCAAAGCAAACGTCTTACCCGGCACACTCTGTATAATAGGTGTTTTAACAGCGTAAGTGCCTGTCTTAACGTAACTAAGCACGTGAGCTAATAATCCTTCGGCAGGGTCACCAAAGTCTTTTGTAACATCGTCATAATCGCCTACACCAGGGTAACTTGTGGTACCGGGCGTAAACCCAGAATAATAGCCACCTTGTCCGGCAGAATTTTGGGTATAAAATTCAGGTGTATACATCTGGTATACATTGATGTCGATATCAAAAAATCCAACCGGTTTACCATAGCTTTGTTCGCCAATAAACTGCACATCCATTTCGGGACGCAAGTTATTGATGGTCAACTCACTGGCAGATGCAGTAGATCCTGTGATGATAAAAAACACCCGGTTAACTGCCAAAGTGCCTTTCTTAGAAAAGTTTACTGCATTTCCGGCTACCGAATAGTCAAACTGTCCATAATTATAATCCTGGGTGGTACCCGGTATCTGACGCCATTGGTTTTTGAGCAATACTGCTTTACCGGCCTGCAGTGTACTGTTATAGTAAGTATTATACATCAGCGTACCTGTTTTTCCGGCCGGTACGATAAGGTTATCCAGGTATTCGGCTGTGGATACATAACCACCGCCGTTATAGCGCAAATCAACTGCCAGATCGGTTACACCCTGATTGGCAAAATAAGTAAAAGCAGCATCCAGTTGCGGATCAGCGTTAGCATCCGAAGTAAAGCTATTGAACACGATATAACCAACAATATGACCGTTACCTTCATTAAAAGTGGTATATTTTAAAACCGGGTTAACAGAATAGTTTGCTACCGACATATTTGTAACAGTAAGCGTAGTACCATCGGGTTTTAATAGAGTCATCGAGATGGTATTACTGTTTGAATAGGCATTGATCACAAAATTGAGATTAGTGCTTGTACCCGTGCCATAACCCTGAGCATCGTATGACAGATTTGAATTACCATTGATACTGGTGATCTGGTATCCCCTTTTGATACCGGCCAGATCTGCCGGCGATCCAGGATAAACATATTTTATTCGAAGGTCATTGATCTGGTTATAAAGTGGCGCAAAACCAAAATCACCGCGGTTACCATTTAATTCGGAAGAAACCTGTCCATTATCAATAAATGAATATTTTGCATCCCCTTGCGAATCATAATATTCATAAGGCTGCCCCGTTGCCGGATTAATGGCAATTTGGGAAATAGCATTAAGTTCTTTGGTCAATGCAGTTTTATCATCGGCTCCGGTAAATGTACGCGGCTTGAAATTTGCATAGGAAGGCAAAGAATTAAACCACAAATAATCCTCCTGTGCATATAAAAATACCGAATCCTTTATCTTATCCAGCGTTGTACCGGGGTCGTTTGCACTGATCGTGGTAGTTCCGCCGTTGGTACCACCGTTTTTGGGTGTCTTTTTACAGGCAGCAAATACTACTGTTGTAAAAATCAATAGTGCGTAAATAATTTTTTTCATATCGGTTAAGAATAGTTTGATTTCTGGCAAATGTAGTTTAACGAAATATACGATAATTTGTTATGCCTGGTTGGCCGTAAAATGATTAAGTTCAATAAAATCAATACCAGCGGCATCAGCGCATTGCTGATCGGTTTCTGCAACTCCAAACATGATCATATTTTTTCGCTGCAAGGCTTGTTCACTTATCAAAAGATCGATCGCATCAGTCTCTGGTTTGGGTGCAGTTTCATTGGCAAAATAACAGGTAAGATATTGCTCCAGGCCATGCCATTCAGTTTGCTTTATTTTGTTCAACTGCATTGCAGGATCGCCATTTGTAACAATAAATATTCTTTTACGATCTACCACGATCTCCTGAAGTAGACTTAGTACATCTTTAAAAAGCAATAATTTTAAAGGAAGTTTGGCTGTGTGGCTCAGGTGTATAAAATTTACCCGGTATTTTTCATCAATGTTGAATTTCTTCTTGATGCCATCAAAAACAAATTGTTTACCCTCTGATTGGTGGGTATTAACCATGCATTCAGTAACTGCTTTTGCATCGATCAATTCGGTATATTCTAAAAAACTGCTAAAGAGATAATATACCTGAAACCAGTAATCTTTTTCTGGGTAAAGCACATCATCCAGCTCAAAAATAAAGGCATTTTTTCGCCCGTCAATGTCACTATAGCTGATCATTAATAATTATTGTGATGCCGTATTCGGCGAAAAGTTGGGCTGAATTTAGCAATAAATCTTGTTCCCGGCTATCCAAAGGCCATATTTTATCTATGTTTCGGTCAAGACACAAAGCCAAAAACTGATGAACATAACTTTGCCCTGCAGGATCAGGAAGTTGAATTAATTTACCCGAATTAATAAAAACAGCCGGTAACGCTGCATAATCTCCCAATAAAACCGGCTCCGATCCAAGAGAATTTTTCAATGAATAGGCCTTTGAAGTGCTGGCTGCGGTAATTAAAGTAAACATAGGCTACTCCACTATTATACCATCCCGCATCAAAATTTTACGATCAGCAAGCTCAGCCAAATGTTCGTTATGCGTAACAATTACAAATGTTTGATCAAATTCATCACGCAGTTCTTTAAATAGCTGATGCAACTGATTAGCGTTTGCCGTATCCAGATTTCCCGAAGGTTCGTCGGCAAAAATAATTGAAGGCTCATTGATCAGGGCACGGGCCACTGCAACCCGCTGTTGTTCGCCACCAGATAATTGATTGGGTTTATGAGTTGAACGGTCAGCTAGTTTTAATCTTTCTAAAAGAACTTTAGCTCTTTTTTCAGCATCACTTCGTGAGTCGCCGGCAATAAGTGCCGGTATGCAAATATTTTCAATCGCGTTAAACTCAGCAAGGAGGTGGTGAAATTGAAATACAAATCCGATTTTTCGGTTGCGAAAAGCGCTTAAATCGCGGTTATTTAAATTACTCACAATGGTTTCACCAATTGTCACCATACCCGAATCGGGTTTATCTAGCGTACCTAAAATATTCAATAAGGTGCTTTTTCCAGCGCCGGAAGCACCCAATATGGTAACTATCTCCCCTTTTTTAACTTCAAGGTCTACTCCCTTAAGTATTTGCAGTTGTCCGTAGTTTTTGTTTATGGCTTGTGCTTTAAGCATGGTGCTAAGGTAATAAATTGCTTGAATTGGTTGGGCATATGCTGCGTGTCATTGGGGCATTGGGTCATTTCGCTGCGCTGGCATTGAGTATGGAGTTTTGGGTATTAGGTATTGGGTAATTGGGTATTTTAAATTGGTTGCTATGAATTGCATAATCTATTTATTTCAAAACATTACAACATTTCAACCTTATGGCCCACAACATTTCAACCTAACAACATTTCAACGTTACAACATTACAACATTACAACATTACAACCTTACAACACTTACAACATTCAAACCTTACAACGTACCAACATTTCAACTTTCCAACCAAAACAAAAAAACAAAATCGTAGATTTGGCTCAAATTCTACATAACCACATGAATATACACGAATACCAGGGCAAAGCCATATTAAAAAGCTTTGGCGTACGAGTTCAGGAAGGCATAGTAGCCGATACCGTTGAACAGGCAGTTGCAGCAGCTCAAAAATTGAAAGACGACCTAAATTCAAGTTGGGTAGTGATCAAGGCACAGATCCATGCCGGCGGCCGTGGGAAAGGTGGAGGTGTGAAGCTGGCTAAAAACCTGGAGGAAGTAAAGGAAAAAGCAAGTGCAATATTAGGAATGCAGCTTGTTACCCCTCAAACCGGCCCGGAAGGTAAAAAAGTAAACAAGGTGCTGGTTGCGCAGGATGTTTATTATCCCGGCGAATCTGAAACAAAAGAATTTTATGTAAGCGTTTTACTCGACCGGGCTAAAGGTCGCAATATCATCATGTATTCAACAGAAGGTGGTATGGATATTGAACACGTGGCCGAACATACCCCCCACCTGATATTTAAAGAGGAAATTGATCCTAAAGTTGGCTTACAGCCTTTCCAGGCTCGTAAAGTTGCCTTTAATCTGGGTTTATCAGGCGATGCCTTCAAAGACATGGTAAAGTTTGTAAGCGCTCTGTATAAGGCTTATGATGCTACTGACTCCTCACTTTTCGAGATCAATCCTGTTCTTAAAACTTCTGATAATAAAATATTGGCCGTTGATGCTAAAGTAAACCTGGATGATAACGGCTTGTTCCGCCATCCCGATTTTGCTATTCTGCGCGATCTGGCAGAAGAAGATCCAACCGAAGTTGAGGCCAGCAAATCAAACCTCAACTATGTAAAACTTGATGGTAACGTGGGTTGTATGGTTAATGGCGCCGGTTTAGCCATGGCTACAATGGATATCATCAAACTAGCCGGTGGCGAACCAGCTAACTTCCTGGACGTAGGTGGAACAGCTAATGCCGAAACCGTTAAAGCAGCTTTCAATATTATTTTGAAGGATCCGAACGTAAAAGCTATTCTCATCAACATATTTGGAGGTATTGTACGCTGCGACCGTGTTGCTCAGGGTGTAATTGATGCTTATCAGGAACTGGGTAATATTACTATTCCAATTATTGTGAGGTTACAGGGCACTAACGCTGTTGAAGCTAAAGCACTGATTGACAATTCGGGCCTTAAAGTGTATTCGGCTATTTTGTTGAAAGAAGCTGCTGAACGTGTAAAAGAAGTACTAGCATTGTAATTTTTGTTCAATTAGTTCAAATTTCATATTATTTAAAAAGCCCATTAATGGGCTTTTTTTATTTTGCGCCAATGCAACAAAAATGCCGGCAATTGGTTATTGTCTATAAGTATTGTCGACTAAATGTAAACTTAACAGATTCACAATAGATGTTTAAACATCTATTTATATATTTGAATATAATCGTAAAAACAATCGAAAAGCAATGGCAAATTTAACTAAATGGTCTATTGACCCTACCCACTCAGAAGTACAGTTTAAAGTAAAACACCTGGTGATCTCAACTGTTACCGGTGCATTCAAAAAATTTGAAGGAAGCGCAGAAACTATTGGCGACGATTTTCACAACGCAAAAATTGATTTTAGTCTTGATGTCAACAGTATTGATACAAACCAGGAACAACGCGATGGTCATTTGAAATCGCCTGATTTTTTTGATGCTGCCGAATTTCCACACATTACTTTCAAATCGACTTCATTTATTAAAGATGGTGAAGAAGACTATACATTAAACGGCGATCTGACAATTAAAGGTGTAACAAAACCAGTGTCTTTAGCTGTTGAACATGGTGGTATTGCTACTGATTTTTATGGCAACACGAAAGCTGGCTTTGATATTTCAGGAAAAATAAACCGCAAAGATTTTGGTTTAACCTGGGATGGCATTACTGAAGCCGGCGCTATTGTAGTAAGCGAAGATATTAAACTGAACATCAGCATCCAGTTAGCAAAACAGGCCTGATATATTGCGAAATTCGGAATGCCGAATGCGAAATGAAAACAAGTGCGGAATGCTGAATGCGAAATGAAAATAATTTCAAATAAAGGAATTTCCGTTGCTTCGGTATAAACATAAGAGAGCTATCTGACTAGGCAGGTAGCTCTTTCTTTTTTACACTTACCGAAAGGTATATTTGTAAGTACAATATGCTGCTCAAGATCTACCCCGAAAATCCAAACCCAAAAGCCATTGAACAGGTTGTGGAGGTACTGCGCAAAGGAGGTGTTATCATCTACCCTACTGACACGGTATATGGTTTGGGTTGTGATATTACTAACCACCGGGCGATAGAACGCATTTGCCAAATCCGGCGTATTAAACCTGAAAAAGCCAACCTATCCTTTGTTTGTTACGACTTAAGTCATATCTCCGACTATATCAAACCAATTGACAATACCACCTTCCGGGTATTGAAAAAAGCATTGCCCGGGCCATTTACATTTATTTTTAACGCCAGTCACCTGGTACCCAAACTGCTGAGTTCCAATAAAAAGACAGTCGGCATACGTGTTCCCGATAATGATATTGCGCGCGAGATCGTAAAACAATTGGGAAACCCCATCGTCTCCTCCTCTATCCACGATGACGACGAGCTGATCGAATATTCCACCGACCCCGAACTGATCTACGAAAAATACCAGGACCTGGTAGACATCGTGATCGATGGCGGTTACGGCGGAAATATCGCCTCAACGATCGTTGATTGCACCACCGGCGAATTTGAGGTTGTTCGTGAAGGTAAGGGGGAACTGGAATTGTATTTGTAGGCTACGACTACCGTTGTGATAAACTGAACAAATAATTTAAAAACTTTGTAAGTTTGAGTAATCGAAAAACTTCTATTGGAAACAACTGACTTATCAAGTAATTTATTGGCTGAGAAAATGGTAATTAGCGTATTGCTTATTATTTCATTGCCATTTTGGTTTATCGTCTCTGAGTATCCGGCAATTTTAATTTTACTTTTATTACTGGTATCTTTTTGCGGTTTCAGTATATATGTCATAAAGTTTGTCGTCAGCGACATATTTTACGATGATGATTTTATATATATCCAAAACCGAAAACAGAAATTCAAAGCTGAATTAAGTAAAATACAACAAATCAAAACGACACCCAATTGGGGAAGTTGGCGAACGCAATGGAGATTGATTTATCTTGAAAATGGTAAAGAATGTTATGCCTATTTTTATTCAAAATATGGCTTTTTCTCATTGAAACCATTCATCAAATTGGTTAAAGCGAAAAACCCGGATCTAGAGATTAATTATATCAGTCTCGATGTAGATTTTGATTAGAAAAAAAAGTATAATAAAAAAATACTCCCTTGTTCAAAACCCAACTCTCCAGCAACCTCATCCCCGAAAAAATACTGATCGTATTGGTTTGGATCATTACGTTTTTTTCGTTTAGTGCCGTTGCGCTTTACCTGCCATTGCTGCCAATTATCATTATCATAGTATTATTGGTACTCTATAGCGTGTACGTGGTTTACATGGCCTCGCTCAATGTTTCCTATGACGCTGCTTTTGTTTTTGTCACTGACCGGAAGACGGAAAAGATTATTAAGCTTAATAACATTAAAGAAATTAAAAAGAGCTTCCACCCGGCCAGCCCAAGGACAAGGTGGAAGATTGTCTATATAGATTATAACCTGCTGGAAGAAGAATTGAACTTTTACCCAAAAGACGACTATGCCATGATTGATTTTATCAAAACAGCTCGTCAAATAAAGCCTACGATCGATTGCGATTGATAACTAAGCCCTGATAGTCCTCACAAACTCCGGTATCTTTTCCAAATAATTTTCACTACCCAAAAACTTTACAAAGGCGCTTCCTACAATGGCACCTTTGGCGTATTCGCAGGCTTTATCGAAAGTTTGCTGGTTATTGATACCAAAGCCGATAATTGCCGGGTTATGGAGTTGCATCGATTGGATGCGTTTGTAATAGTCTTCAATAGCAAATGAAACTTCCAGGTTTTTACCGGTAATAGATGAAGAGGAAAGCAAGTATATAAAACTGCTGCTCAATCCATCGATCTTTCTAATCCTGTCGGCTGAAGTTTGCGGCGTTACCAGGAAAATATTGCTTAGCCCATTATCTTTAAATGCCGGAGCGTAAAGCTTTTCATATTCGTACATCGGCAGGTCGGGTACAATTACCCCATCTACACCTACTTCCGCTGCTTTTTTACAGAAGCTTTCTACGCCGTACTGTACCATTGGATTTACGTAGCCCATCAATAATATCGGAATACTTACCCGCTGACGGATATCTTTCAATTCTTCAAATAAACGATTCAGGTTCATCCCGTTTTGTAGCGCCACTTCCGAACTATGCTGTATTGTTGGCCCGTCGGCAACCGGATCAGAGTATGGAAAGCCTATTTCAAGGAAATCAACGCCTGCTTTTTCTAAAGCTTCGGCGATAGCTACTGTTGCATTTAATGCCGGATAACCTGCCGTAAAATAGATGGAGAGCAGGCGTTCCTTATTGCTATTGAAGAGTTTATTTAGTCGGTTCATGTTTTAGAAAGTCGATAGTCAATGGTCCATAGACCATAGTTAAAGTAAAGCGCCATGGACTATTGACCATGGACTATGGACGAATTCAAAACCCAAAATGTTTGATGTATGTACTCAGATCCTTATCACCCCGACCTGATATGCAGATCACCACATTATCAGTCGGTTTAAATTTCATTTTTTCTAAATGTGCCAGGGCGTGTGCCGTTTCGATCGCTGGTATAATGCCTTCCAACTGGCAGCAGAGCAATCCAGCCTGTAAGGCTTCTTCATCAGTTGCATTGGCATATTCGGCACGCTTAATTTTGTAAAGATGCGCGTGTTGCGGACCGATACCGGGATAATCCAATCCCGCTGAAATAGAATAGGGTTCAACTACCTGACCATCATCTGTCTGCATGAGTATCGTACGACTTCCATGCAATACGCCTTCCCTGCCCAGATAAGTTGTTGCTGCCGAATGTCCGGTATTAACACCTTGACCAGCGGCTTCAACAGCCACTAATTTTACCGATTCGTCATCCAGGAAATGATAAAACATACCCATCGCATTACTACCACCACCCACACAGGCCAATACATATTGTGGTAATTCGCTGCCGGTTTTTTCTAATAATTGCTTTTTGGTTTCGAAAGAAATAATGGATTGAAACTGCGCAACCATTTCAGGATAAGGATAAGGCCCTACTACTGAACCAATAATATAGTGCGTATCTACCGGATTATTGATCCAGTCGCGCATCGCTTCATTGGTAGCATCTTTTAAAGTTTTACTTCCGGAAGTCGCCGGAACTACCTTAGCACCAAGCATTTTCATACGAGCAACGTTAGGTGCCTGGCGTTCCATATCTACTTCACCCATGTACACCACGCATTCAATACCTTTTAATGCACAAACCGTAGCAGTAGCCACTCCATGTTGCCCTGCTCCTGTTTCAGCGATGATACGTTTCTTTCCCAAGCGGATCGCCAGCAATATCTGTCCGATGGCATTGTTGATCTTGTGTGAACCGGTATGGTTCAGGTCTTCCCGTTTAAAAAAGATATTGGCACCGTATCTTTCTGAGTAGCGTTTGGCATAATACAGCGGCGACGGCCTGCCTACATAATCGCGTAGCAACAGTTCGAACTCGGCTCGGAAATCTGCATCTTTAATAATATCCAGGTATTGCTGACGCAATTCTTCAATGTTTGGGTAAAGCATTTCAGGTATATATGCTCCTCCAAAATCCCCGTAATAACCCTGATCGTTAACTCCGTATTTCATCTTAATATTTTGTATTTACTACAGACTTACGAAGTTTTTAAAACTTC
The DNA here is from genome assembly GCA_903887275.1 of uncultured Mucilaginibacter sp. Taxonomy (GTDB): domain Bacteria; phylum Bacteroidota; class Bacteroidia; order Sphingobacteriales; family Sphingobacteriaceae; genus Mucilaginibacter. Next base: position 3,245 of record CAISPD010000161.1, on the reverse strand, counting down.
GTAAGTCTGTATGTTGTCATGTTTTAATTTCTGATCAGCTCAAATGCTTTTTTTAGTTGATCGATATCTTTCAAACCAGGCTCAATTTCAAACTTGCTGTTCAAATCGACACCAATAAACTGCGGGTGTTTAATATCCCCTACAGACTTCAAATTATCCAAACTGAGGCCTCCGCTTAGGAAAAATGGCACATCAAGCTGGTATTTATCCAACAAAGTCCAGTCGAACTGCAATCCGGATCCGCCATGTTTGCTGGTTTTGGTATCGAACAAAAAATAGTCGACGCTACCTGCGAATGAGTTCAATTGTTCGAAATCAAAATATTCATCTACCCCGAAGGCTTTAAAGACGATCACCTTATTCTTAAAAGCTGCACAATAAGCAGCATCCTCGCTCCCATGCAATTGTATCGCTTTTAAGTGGTATCGGTCGATAATTGCTGCAACAGTTTCAGCATTTTCATTAACAAAAACGCCGGTAGCGGATACTGACACTTCCGGTAATTCGTTACTACCAACGTACCTGGGTGATTTAGGATAAAAAATATAGCCTATAAAATCTGGCTGCAATGCTGCCACCGCCTTAATATTGTCTTCATGTTTCATCCCACAAACCTTAATCTTCATCGCTTAGTTGCTGCTTACCAGGGTTTTAAAACTTTTTAAAGCATTGCCTGACAACAGGGATTCCTCTGCTTCATAAAAGCTATCGGCGAAACTTTGTTCAGATTTGATGGTCTTTATCGCCAGCGCTGCATTTACCAAAACTACATTAGCCTGGGCAGCGCTCGATTCGTTACTTAAAACACTCAAAAATATTTCGGCCGATTCTTTTACTGTACTACCGCCGGCAATTTGAATTGGATCCAACTTTTCAAAACCCAACGTTTCGATACTGTTAATCTGTTCACCATCTGCCGAAAAAGTTTTGAAATCGCCTGTTAGCGATACTTCATCATAGCCATCCAATGCATTAAGGATAGTATATTTCACATCTGATTTCTGGTAAAGGTAGGCATATACCCTTGCCAGTTCGAGGCTGAACACACCGACCATTTGATTTTTTGGTTTAGCCGGATTAACTAATGGGCCCAGCATATTAAAAAAGGTCTTTACACCTAATTCCTTGCGGATTGGCGCAACCGTTTTCATAGCTGGGTGAAACAAGGGAGCATGCAGAAAGCAGATATTGGCCTTGTCGATTGCACGTTTAAGCTTATCAGATTCATTTGTGAATTGATAGCCCAAAAACTCCATCACATTGGAAGACCCACAGCCCGACGAAACGCCGTAATTGCCATGCTTAGCAACCTGGTACCCGGCACCTGCTACTACAAATGATGCAAGTGTAGAGATATTGAAAGTATCCTTGCCGTCGCCACCTGTACCACACAAGTCTATCAGATCATTTGTTTCCAGCTCAACTGGCCGGCAAAGCACCAACATAGCATCGCGAAATCCCTCAAGCTCATCCACTGTTATACTGCGCATGCAATAGGCAGTCATAAAAGCTGCCATTTGCGAATTGTTGAACTCTCCCTGTGCAATGCGGGTCAGGATATCCCGTGATTGTTCGCGGGTAAATGTTTTATTTTCAAAAAGATGGTTCAGTATCGCTTTCATACTACTATTCTAATTAAACCGACAACAAAAAAGGGCTACCGTATGGCAACCCTTCAAATATCATTTTTAAACAACACAGGACTGCCCAACGATCACTCGTTTGGCCACCACCAGTTATTGTTCAATGCATTTTTCATCGTCGTGCGACAAATATGGAAATAGTTTTTCCTAAATGCAAGGGGGGATTGTATTTTTGGTAGACTTTGGTTGCATTGGTTGTCCAGATTGCTATCCGGACAACCACTACAAATAATACAACCAATACAATCAATACAACCATTACAACCAAAAATGTCCATCCAAAAAAGAAAATATAACCCCGAAGACGACCTGGGATTCGGTTCGCAACCAGTGATCAAAAACCAACCTTTAATCAGGCAGGATGGTTCAGTGAATGTAAAGCGACAGGGCTTGCCTTTTTTTAAGGCCTACGAAACCTTTCACCGTTTGATCACCATGAGCTGGACAAAGTTTTGGCTTTTGATACTGGCAGGGTATTTTATCGCTAACGTATTATTTGCCCTGTTATACCTTGCTATTGGGGTACAATACCTGAATGGTGCCGAGGGAACCACCACCTATGAACATTTTTGGGATGCATTTTTTTTCTCGGCGCAAACCATAGCAACAGTTGGCTATGGGCGTATTAGTCCGAAGGGCATGGCTACCAATAGCGTTGCCGCTCTTGAATCTATGCTGGGTCTGGTGGGCTTCGCATTAGCCACAGGTTTGTTGTATGGCCGCTTTTCGCGACCATCAGCAAAAATACTGTATAGTAACAATCTGTTGGTGGCACCTTACCTTGAAAATAGCAGAGGTTTGATGTTCCGTTTAGCCAATTTGCGCAGGAACACATTGATTGATCTGAATATAGAGGTGATCTTTTCCTATAATGAAGATGTTAATGGAAAGATCATGCGACGTTTTTACCAATTGGAGCTTGAGCGTACCCAGGTGAGTATACTTACTTTAAACTGGACAGTGGTACATCCGCTGGATGATAAAAGTCCGCTGAAGGATATGACACCCGAAGACCTTGAACGGACCGAAGCCACATTTGCCGTATTACTGCGAGCGTTTGATGATACCTTTGCCCAAAATGTTCATTCCCGTACTTCTTACCAGCATCATCAATTAGTATGGGGAGCAAGATTTGTTCCTGCATTCGATCGGGATGAGGATGGACGAATTGTACTAGATCTGAGTAAGATCGGAGAATATAAAACTGCTGATCTGCCAATGTCAACCAGCGCAAAAACCACTGGTTAAATATAATGGAGCAAAACAACAGCTCCCCTGCCCACCCGTTCAAGTGTCCCACTTGAACAGGCGGACAATTGAACAGGCGGGATTAGTTATTACTAAAATAAATGTAAATTTAGCTAAGCAACCGAGATCAAATGACCATCCCTGAATTTATAGCCGCCTTACCGTCCGAAAGGCAGGAATTGATAACCTCCCTACACCGGGTGATCATAGCCAATGATCCAAAGGTTGAATACTCAATAAAGCCAATGATGGGCAAAGACATGATCATGTACGAGGAAGGCAACTATATGAAATATGCACTGGCAAATGTAAAAAACCATATATCGCTGCATTGCCTGCCCATGTATATGAATG
>CAISPD010000160.1 GCA_903887275.1 uncultured Mucilaginibacter sp. | reverse complement strand
GTAAATGCAATACCACAGGACATCGGCAGAGTATTACTCAACCTTTTCAATAATGCCTTTTATGCCGTCAATCAAAAAGCAAAAACTGCCGGGGTTGAATATAAACCGGAAGTTTCGGTAACTACGAGTGCCGAAAACGGGCAGGTGATCATCATAGTAAAAGATAACGGAATAGGTATCCCGGATGCTATCAAAGAAAAGATCATGCAGCCGTTTTTTACCACCAAGCCAACGGGCGAGGGCACTGGATTAGGATTAAGTTTAACGTATGATATGGTGGTGAAGGGGCATGGGGGGAGTATCGATGTTGAAAGTGAAGAAGGACAGGGTTCGGAGTTCACGATTTCGCTGCCTTTAAGCTGAAAAGCAATTCAATGCCCTCCATACCGTACGCTCATCCCGGTTAAACTTTCCGCCTGCTTCCAGCACTGCCTGGTTTTTGCTGATGCCCCTGCTTTGTATCTGTGCCTGTACCCACAAATATATTTCGCGGTAGGTGAAAACTTTCTCGGTGATGAACCCTGCTTTGTATAGTTCGGAAAAGATACCTTCATCAAAAAGGGCGTTGGCGTAGTTGATATTCATGAAGTCCTGGATAAGATCAGCTATTGAATGCGGAGGCTTTTTATAAGTTGACCCGGTTAATGGTTTGCGCCAATATGTTTTGCTGGTTATTGATATCCTTTACATCAACATATACCGGCGGGAAATTATTGATCATTTGATAGGCGATGGTATTGGCGAGGTTCTTTTGATCGTGCATAGGCTGACTATAATAGCGGTTGGCATTCCCACCGTCGGTGAAAATGCCACCAACGGCATAAGCGCGACCGGGATCGGGTATCGAAAAATCGCGACCACCATAAGCCACATTTATAGCACTGACCAGATTGCGCGCCCAGGGGTCACGCATGGCTTCCGAAACTACCACAGCTTCTCCTGAACGGAGTTGTGCATTAGTGTTATCTTTTTGACTGTAGCCGGGTAGTACAGCACCACGACCATCGGATACAAAATAACCACCTTTGGCAAATGCAGCCTGGTTTACAGGCGGCTTTTGTCTTTCAATGGTGGCTACCTGCGCAGCGGTTTGGGCAACAATGGCACCCAATGCCAAAGTGCCCGCAATAGGCCCCAGGTCGGCTTCGGCTTTGGTTACAGCAATGGCACCATTAATGACTGCCTGCGCAATACCTGCTTTTTGCTCCTGCTTGAAGGCCTTCAGTTTAACCTGATATTCTTCGGCAAGTATTTTTTTCTCCTGTTGTCTTTTATCTGCTGCCGTTAAACTGGCATTTTTAGCTATCGCTTTACGGTCGGCTTCAAGTGCTTTTACTTTTGAATCACTTTGTTCGGCAATACCTTTGGTAACGATACTGAATGTTGAATTTTCAATTTTTTGCGCATTGGCCAATGCACTTGCCTGAATTTTTGCCTGTGTGCTTTGGGCATTTGCCAATACCTTGCCATCGGTAATTTGGGCCGATTCAGCCATGCTTTTTTGAGTGCTTTTGTAGAATCCCAGCATATTATTCAGGAAGGCTTTGAAGGGTTTGATATCAGGAGGACCCGACATTTGTCCTTGTACCATTTCAATTCCTTTTTTAGCATCACCTGATACTTTCCCAATGTCTGCCAACGCCTGCCTGAGATTATTGAATGCGTTTGTTTGTTCCTGTGCGTTGCTGTTCAATTGCACGTCGATACTGATCTTTTTATTGAGGTCTTCTGCCATGGAGTTTTGTTTTTTTCGTTTTGAAAGGATTATTATATGCAACTACTAAACATGGTAGTTTTTTATGAAATAAATGCCAAATGGCATAAATATTCAATTGCAAATGCTTTGTTAAGCAGTTTTGTTTCCTGTTAAAGATTGGATCTTCGCTTCTGTGCGTTTAAATTCCAAAGGTCGCGGTCCAGGTATTGAAGTACTATTTGGACGGATTGATTAACGATCTGGAAATAAAGGTAAATACTATTCTTATTTCTAGATCGCCATACAGTAAATCCATAAGCATCGCCTGATAACAGGCGCTTTATTCTTTTGTTATTGCTGTAATTTCCGAAGTTATTAGATATCAGGCCGTTACCATAAACTACACTTATATCGCCTGCAAGCTCGTCAAAATAGCTGAGGGCGTCTATTTGTTCGAAATCTGAAAAAACAAAATCAGCCTCAAAGGCTTTGTTATCAACAAACTTTACAAAACAAAACAATACATGCCTGCTGCCAATAGCAATGCCGGAAAATCCCAGCATGTCTTTTTGCGACAATGAATCGTTTTTATAGCCACCCATAGCTTTTACAGCATCTTTAACATCGGATGAATCGCTACCAAAAGGTATACCTAAGAAGCCTGTAATTGGTTTTTGAGCGTTGGATACGGAACAAAGCAATAGGACAAATGCCACTAATGATAGTGTTTTTTTCATAAATAAGGCCAGGTTTGCTAAGCGTATTAGCAAATATAAGCCGCAGTTATCTTAATTGCAAATTTTTATCCAAGTTTTACCAGCTCCACTTTACATGGTTTGCCCTTGCACCAGTTTTCAATCTTGTTTATATAAAAATACGCATTATCCTGTTGCAGATATATTGGGATCAATAGGTCAAGTTCGAGGATATCACGCGGCGAAAGCATGATGTATCGTATTACCTTTTTGGTCTGCTGTAATACTTTTTGAAATTCGGTAAAATACTTCGACTTAAAACCCGGTATTGGTTTGCCGGTATTTGAAGGCATATCGCAAAAGCAGAGATTATAATTGCCTTCCGGTTTATAAAAATATGGGATAGAGATCAGGCCATTTACCTCTCTATCATTCGCGCGGTTACCATCCGTAAATTTTAGCGTTTTGCCAATATTGGCCAGGTTAAACTTTTGATCTACCAATATTCTCGGCTGTGTACTTACCGTAAAGTCGGTTGCATTGCTTTTAAGATCAACCTTCAAAATTTGTGCAATGTTAGTTTCAAAAAATGAGCGATTTGTTGTAGGAGCAAACTGACTTTGAAACAGATCTGATACCGCAGGTAAAGTGGTATCAGCTATATTGATCTGGCCATTGGCAAAACCTGCCGGCAACACGTTTTCATCTTCTCTGTATTTCATATAATTGATCTGTGCATAGTTTCCCAGCCTGAAACTTATTTGTTTGCCCTGGTTTATACACTTGCCCGTCCAGTCTTTGGCAAGGGGTAAATTATTAACAATATCTTTTAGCGAGTTAAAACTAACTGTTCGGGTGGTATTGTCCGTTTGGCAAATTATACCAAAACGCTGCAGGATATCTTTCAATAGGTCCTTCTGCGAAATGTCTGGAAAAATGCGTTCGCATTGCACCATTTGGCCGTATTGTACTTGCTGAACTTTATTGCTTACCTTAAACATTGCACCACTTTGTAAGGTGAAATTACTGCCTGTAAAGCCTCTGAACTCGTAGGTAACTTTAATTCCTTGTCCAGGTTGAAGCACCTGATCAACGGATATGGCCTGTTTCAACAGGGTGATCATTTGTTCGTTACCCCGATCAGCGTAATCTACGATCAGTTCCGTTAATATTTGCGCGGCTGCATCGCTCATTTGCACATCGTCATAAAGCCTGATTTGTACAGCAATTTTAGAGGAATAAGTTGTATGAGATGGGTTTGTGGAGGTAAAGGCCAAAGCAAATTCAAGCGATGCATTGATACTGGTAATGTCTTTCACAAAAAAGCCCTGATGTATCTGGTCGTAAATCCGGCCAGGATCCGAGCTGATCAGATTGAAGGGTATCGTCCCGATATTACCTGAAGTTGTGTTGTGTGACCGTATAAAATCCTGGGACGTTTGAACTGAAATGCTATTATAAAGTAAATCATGCTGTGCATCGGTACCATGATCGAATGAGTCGTTTGCAAACTGGCATATCAATTTTCGATATAAAGGATCATCCAACAATGAACCACAACCTTTATAACCAGCCGATTGAAGCACCAGGTCAATAGCGGTTTTTATGAAAAAGCCCGGGCGCTGGCAGCGAATATCAATTGGTGCCAAAAAATCAGACTGGCTTATCATCCCGTAATCAACTACCGGCCATATCCAACCATCCGTTTTGGTTTGTGAGTTTACTACATTGGCCATATTCCAATTATGGTCAAATGCCTTCCAAACAAGTTTTTTTCCATAATTGCTCCATTGGCTGGTGCTGTCACCCATTTCATATAATTTCCCATCGACAGCATCAAAAAAATCTACGTTGCCGGATAAAAGCGTAATGCAAGCCTTGTCATGTTCAATATTATTCAATTCAGCAATACCGTAAGGTATAATCTCTAAACCATCCTGTACAAGCTTAGCTTCATATTGCTGATAAGGCATATCATTGCCAAAAGCAATATCATCCGGAAAACCTAAAATTATCCGGTTACGTTGGGTAAGGGGTAATTTGAACTGATTGCTGGTATTTCCCTGTTGATTTTGCATTTCAGCCAGGTTATTTACCTGAAATGTTAGTGCGATTGGGCTATCCTCATCAAGGTCCACACGATGATTATTGATAAATAGTTGAATATGATTCATGGTTTTGTTCGAAAGGTTTAAAATCAGGAGGAAATACAAAATCTGCTCAACGCAATTATTTTAGCGGCTTTGTATGTTGATGGAGGGTAAATTGAACGTGATACTGAAAGGCGCGTTTCCGTTAATGGTCTCATACTCGCTGTAAGTAGCGGTATTAATCACAACCGTTTGCCATTTTACCGGGTTGTGCTTAACTAACATTTGCACTTTGGGCGAATATTTGATGGATTGTAAACCTTTGATATCATTTACCGACAGGTCTTCGGCATACACCTTTATTTTTTGCCCCGCATTTTTTGCGATCACCTCTTCAATGCCCTCCTGGGTTTCCCAATCGCTTATATGATTTTTGATGATGCTTGCATTTTGTACATCGAGACTTATTTCCTGGTTGTAGCCAAACCGGTAATAGTTCCAGGAGCCGGAAAGCCCGATCCAACGCAGGTAAACCGAATTTTGGTCGATAGCGTTTTCGATTCGGATGATCTTATTTTGAGTAAGCAATTGAGAATTACCGCTTCGGTCTGTATAAAGCAACTTCAAGCTGCAAAAAGCAACTTCTGCCGGTAAACGAACATTGATCAGCAGTCTGTGCAATCCTGCCCGAGATTTCAGAAATCGATCGCCCGGCAATAAGCCACCAAGTAAAAATTTGCCACTATCCTCCTTCAAAAGGCAGTTTCCATCTTCGTTTAATAGGCTGATGTTATTTAAATCAATGGCCAATGGATTTTTGTTGATATCAAGCGGCACAAGCTCATAATACGGCATCAGACCTTCCATTTGTTCGCTGTAGATATAGGCAATATCAAATGGATAACCTGAAGAATATGCAGGTTCTTCAAAATCACAAAGCCATTGCGCCAATTGTTTCTTATCAGGTACCGATGCAAACGGAACGTAGGAAGCGAGGTTTCCACCATACGGCTGCCCAAGCTGTTTGGCTGCGTAAACTACGAAGTAGTTGTAGGGTATCTCAATATAATCCGAGACGTAGCCTTTATCGGTACCATCGTCCCAGCTTTCTGCATAGGCTACCTGATAGCTGGCAGTAAGGTTGTTGTCTCTGTAGTTTAATGCTGTATAGTCGCTTCGATCCTCCGGACTCAGTAAGCTCTGCAAAAAGCTGCTGAAATCTGCCTTTATTGATCCACTACTGTCCGGCCGGTTTGCAGCGGTAATGGTTTGCAATTGCCCGGTTAAAGTATCGGTATAGCTGATCTTTGTCAATATCTTATAATATGGCCGCAAGCTGTTGATATTGACAAAGCCGGTTTGAGATGTCGGTAAAACATATGTTGTATCAATGATCAGATAGTTATCGGATACCTGATAGATAGCATAGCTACCTGTATAAGTACCTGCGTTCAGGTAAACCAAATCGCCGGGTTGGGCCCTGTTCACAACGCCGTTAACCGTAATTAAAGGGCGCTGTGAGCCCGGATCTTTAGCAATGCCGGTTACTTCCAGGTCTTTACGTTGATAGCAAAAAACAACAGGGTTAAAGGCGGCATTCCAACGGGAAGTGTTTCCATTGCCATATTCTACAGAAGAATCAGCCACCAGCAGGTTTTTGAGCGTCGGTACATTAAAAACGAAAGACGCCTGGCAATTGTTAGCGTCGGTGATGAACGCGGTATGATTGCCACCGCCAATACCTGAAAACAGGGGGGATAATTGCACGTTGCCTTCGTCGATCTTATATTGTAAAGGCCCAT
>CAISPD010000159.1 GCA_903887275.1 uncultured Mucilaginibacter sp. | reverse complement strand
TTGAATAGCTTATTGAAGAAAGCTACCATATCATTGCCACGTTGTAGTTCTTTGATGTAAAGGAAGCCAAATAAAGCGCCGCCCAGGTGCGACAATTCACCGCCGGCGTTGAAGCCCGTGATGCCAAAAAAGTCGACCAGGATCACAAATAACACGATCCATTTGAGCCGTACCGCACCGATAATGAAAATATAAACTTCGTAATCAGGCAACAAAGTGCCGGTTGCAACAACAATGGCCATAATAGCGGCTGATGCCCCCTGAAGCGTAGAAATGTTTACTTCGTGTACAAAAAGTGGCGATATATTATAAAAAAGAACATAAAAAAACGCTCCGGTCAGCCCGCCCAGGAAAAATAAACCTACTACCCGGTGAGTGCCGAGGTATTCTTCAAATATCTGCCCCATCCAGTACAGCCAGAGCATATTAAACAGAATATGAAAAATATCTGCATGCATGAACATGTAACTTACAGGCGTCCAAAAACGGCGTAATAGCAATGGCAGGTAGGAAGGAAGGGTAAGATAATCGTCGGTTATGGTGCCTATAAAATTATGTCCTCTTCCCAGGAATAGTGGTTCGAGTGTAGCTGGAATATGAATGACCAGGAATACAATAATATTGATCCAGATCAGCAAGGTAATCCTGCTGCCAGAATGAAGCATCTTTTGTTGTATTCGTTGCCAGGCTGTACTCATATTCTATACTTTGCTTTTGATGACAATGTTTTGCTAATAAAAGGTGTCTTTTCGTCGGGTACCCCATATTTTGATCAAAGCAAAACCAAATAACGCACCACCAACATGCGCAAGATGTGCTACATCATCACTTTGGGATTGGTGGATACTACTATAAATTTCAAACAGAACATAGGCAGAAATAACATATTTTGCTTTGATAGGAATAGGTATGAAAAAGATCAGCAATTCCATATTAGGGTAAAGTGTTGCAAATGCTACTAATACACCAAATATCGCTCCCGAAGCACCGACTACCGGTACTCCATAAATATCTTTAAGTTTTTGAACGATTTCTTCGCTTCCGTATTGACGAAAAGTAGAATCTGTGATTGGATGAGGCAAAGTAATACCGCCGGTAAGATGTTGAATTTCTATGGCCTGCATAATCATCTGCAACACTATAGCTCCAATTCCGCAGATCATGTAAAGATTGAAGAATTTTTTAGAGCCCAGACTATATTCCAAAATTGGACCAAACATGAACAGGGCGAACATGTTAAATAGCAAATGCGCCGGTTGACTTAAAAGCGGAGCATGCATAAACATGTAAGTTATAATTTGCCAAAGTCTGAAATGTGGCGAATCAAAATAATAAATACCCAGATTTCCCTGCATATCAAATTGATTGCGCAAAACCACGTCGGCAATAGCGAATATAATATTGATGATCAGCAGGTTTTTTACTACCGGTGTTAAATTGGCGAATGGTGATTGCCTGTATTGACTCATTGTGTTTTAATTGCTTTATTTTTCAAATCTTTCAGCCAGCTCAGCAAGCGTAAAAGTACTGATAATTGGCTTTCCGTTTAATGCAACATTGGGCATCTGGCAGGCAAAAAGCTGGTCGATCAATAAATTCATTTCTTCGAGCGACAACCTGCTGCCATTTTTTGTTGCTGCATTGCGTGCCAGGGTACGTGCCAGCACATCACGCTTATCCAGTTTTAGTATAGAAAGGTTGTTTTTAAACCCTTCAAGCAAATGCTCCAACAGGGAATGTTCGGATACATTACCCAGGTCGGCAGGGATACCCTCAACCACAACCGTATTTTTGCCAAACTCCCGGATGTCAAAACCCAGCGCCCGAATATCAGGCAAAAGCTCCTTTAATAACTCAAAATCACCCCCATTTAGTGTGACCGATTGTGGAAACAGGCTTTGTTGACTCACACCCGAATGGTGCTCCAGCTGCTGCAAAAACCGTTCGTACAAAATACGTTCATGCGCCGCCTGCTGATTGATCAACATAAAGCCCGATTTGATCTGCGACAATATATACCGGTTATGCACCTGGAATAATTGCCGCTCGCTCGGCTTACTTACTTCCTGCTCTTCTACGGAAAATGCGGTTTCGTTATGCAGTTGATGCTGTTCGTTAGTTTCTTTTTTGCTGATCTCGTATAGCGTGTCCCAGTTTTGAGGGATGGCGGTTTTCTGGTAATTGCCATAATTTCGCAAAAACGGAATTTCGCGTTCAGTCGCTTTTTTCTCGTTAGCGAAGGGGTTAAAATTGGGGTTAAAAGCGATCGTCGGCTGTACGATCTCCTCCATTGGTTTTGGTGTGATCAGGTGACCAATACTGTTTTCCTGGTCGAAGTCGAGTGTGGGCGTTATATTATATTTACCCAGGGACCGCTTTACAGCAGATCGTATAATGGCATAGATCGACTTCTCATCCTGGTATTTGATCTCGGTTTTTGTCGGATGTACGTTGATATCGATCTTAGCCGGGTCGATATCAATAAAAAGTACGTAAAGCGGAAAGCTTTCTTCGGGCAGCAGTTCTTCAAATGCTGCCAGCACGGCATGGTTCAGGTAAGCATCCCGTATATAGCGATTGTTGACAAAGAAAAACTGTTCGCCGCGGGTTTTTCGTGCAAATTCGGGCTTGCCAACATAGCCGCGCAGTTTAATGATGGAGGTGTCTTCTTCTACCGGAACCAGCCGCTGGTTGTAATTATTCCCGAGCAGGTGAATGATGCGCTGTTTTAACAATGTCGAGGGTAAATGATAAACTTCCTGCCCGTCATGATGCAGCGTGAAAAATATCCCCGGGTTAGCCAGCGCCACACGTTGAAACTCATCAATAATATGCCGCATCTCAACCGGATTGCTTTTTAAAAAATTGCGGCGGGCGGGGGTATTATAAAAAAGGTTGCGGATAGCAATAGAAGTTCCGGTATTGGCCGAACAAGCCTGTTGGCTAACAACCGCCGAGCCTTCGATATTGATGCAGGTACCCAGTTCATCGCCATGTCGGCGTGTTTTAAGCTCTACCTGTGCTATCGCTGCTATCGATGCCATGGCCTCTCCACGAAAACCCATGGTACGTATGGCAAACAGATCTTCCGCTTTGCGGATCTTGGAAGTGGCATGCCGCTCGAAACACATCCGGGCATCGGTAACGCTCATGCCGCAGCCATTGTCGATCACCTGAATCAATGATTTGCCCGCATCTTTCAGGATAAGCTGTATTTTGTCGGCTCCGGCATCGATGGCATTCTCAACCAGTTCTTTGACTGCCGAAGCCGGACGCTGCACCACCTCACCGGCGGCGATCTGGTTGGCAACGGAATCAGGTAAAAGCTGGATGATATCAGGCATATATAAAACTTATGTTTTGGAGTTGTGGTAAATTATATAAGCGATGTATCATACCGATTTTTCCCGGGCAAATTATGGCTGTATTTAATGCACCGGGAACGCATCGTTAATGACAAAAAGCGCATCACCACTGGCTCCATATTTCGGTTGCTAAATTAGCGATTTGGGGCCACAAGTTTTCATTGGCAAAGTAAATCCTGAAGTCACAGACCGATATTATTTTGCGATGTGATTGATTATTGATTAAACTCCGGCGTCATTTAATTGTTACGCTCATAATTAGGCAAATACAATATTGTAGTTGTTGATGTAACATAATATTTTGATAATTGTAAATACTGGATTTTTATGAAAAAGCTGTTCCCCTTTTTGTTGCTTTTGGCCCTGGGCTGTAAAAAACAAGCATATAATGCCGACCTGCTGGTGAAAAATGCCCTGGTGTATACGGTCGACAAAAATTTCTCGGTCGCTGAAGCCTTTGTGGTTAAAGGCGGCAAAATTCTGGCGGTAGGCAAGGCCGATTCGCTGGAGGCAATTTATTCGGCCAAAGAGGTACTTGATGCCAGGGGAAAAGCAGTATATCCGGGATTTATCGACGATCATTCCCATTTTTATGCCTATGGGCAGAGTTTGCAGGAGGTACACCTGGCAAATACCAAAAGCTGGGATGAAATTGTAGATTCGGTTTTGGTCTTTTCCCGGCGTAATGCTGATGGTTGGATCATTGGCCGTGGCTGGGATCAAAACAAATGGCCGGTTAAGCAATTTCCGTCAAAAGAAAAGCTTGATTCTTTGTTCCCTGTCAGACCGGTGGTATTGAATCGAATCGACGGGCATGCGATCATTGCTAACCAGGCCGCTTTGAACCTGGCAGGCATTAAGCCCGGGCAAAAAGTAGCAGGTGGCGAAATTGTAACCCTAAATGGTAAACTTACCGGAGTTTTGGTAGACAACGCAGTTGGGATACTGACCCATAAAATCCCCGTACTTTCAGAACATGAGATCGATTCGGCATTGGTAAGTGCGCAGCGCAATTGCTTTGCTGATGGTCTGACCACCGTATCTGATTGTGGCTTGCCTTACACTATGGTAAGTACCATTGCCGAATTGCAGCATAAAGGCGCGCTAAAGATCAGACTTTATGTATTGCTGTCTGATAAGCAGGAAAACTTCGATTACCTTTTTAAAAGGGGGGTATTTAAAACGCCTGGACTTAATGTTAGGGGTTTTAAATTATATGCCGACGGTGCATTAGGTTCGCGGGGCGCATGTCTGTTGCAACCCTACTCTGACCGCAAAAACTGGAATGGATATTTGTTGAGCAATCGTGAACACTATGCTGATATTGCCGCAAAGGTTGCAGCTAAAGGTTTCCAATTATGCACCCATGCCATCGGCGATTCCGCCAACAGGATGATCCTGCAAGTGTATGCCGCCGTACTTAAAGGCAAAAACGATCGTCGCTGGCGTGTTGAACATGCCCAGATCGTAAACCCGGCCGACATGCATTATTTTGGCGATAATAATATCATCCCTTCGGTGCAGCCTACACATGCAACTTCTGATATGAACTGGGCCATTACCCGTCTTGGGGCAAACCGTTTAAAAACAGCCTATGCTTACCAGGACATGCTTAAACAAAATGGGTGGCTGGCACTGGGTACTGATTTTCCGGTTGAAAATATCAGCCCTATCTACACCTTCTATGCAGCCGTTGTGCGCAAAGATCTTTCTGGCAAGCCCGAATCAGGGTTTCAGGTTGAAAATGCGCTCAGCCGCAAACAGGCCCTGCAGGGGATGACCATATGGGCTGCCCGGGGAAATTTTGAAGAAAATGAAAAGGGAAGCATTGAACCTGGCAAGTATGCCGATTTTGTGTTGCTTGATAAAGATATCATGAAAGTAAATGGTGACGAACTGCCGGGGGTTAACGTACTGGCCACCTACGTGAACGGGGAGAAAGTATATGAGAAAAAGTAATTGGTGGGTATGCGTACTTGTCTTAACCGGCTTTGTTTTTACGCAGTCGGCATGTGGGCAAAATCTTTCGGTTCAGGCGCAGGCTTACCTGGATGAACAAAAAAAGGTTGAAAAAGCTACATCCTTACTCAACAACAAGCAGCAGCTGGTTCCATTCATTGACCTGGGCGAGCTGAGAATTGCAAGTATCCATTTTAGTTTCACTTATGCGGCGGCTTTCGATAGCCTGGCCAATAAATATACAGCGCTGCAGGTTATCAATGGTACCAATTATACAGGTGCCAAAACGCTGGCCGAACTTAGCTTTGACACCAGAGTTTTTAATTCGCTGATCGTACAGCTTTCGGATGCCGACCTGGCAAATCCGCAGATACTGGGCTTTATTAACGATAACAGCAAAATTAAAAATGTGGTGGTAGCCTATTTTGGAAAGGGCGAAAGTCTGCCACAACTCAATAGTATAACTGTGCCGGTGATCTGGTGCAGCGTTCAATCTCAGGTTGCAGCGTATTTTAGTGCGCAGGCTTTGTTTGGCGGTGTAGCTATCACTCAAAAACTGCTTGCCGATTATTCAACAAAATACAGGGCTAACACAGGCTTTACTACCCAAAAAATACGACTTGAATATACGGTACCTGAAGCCGTCGGCATCGTATCGGAAAACCTCACTGAAATTGATAAAATTGCTGATGAGGCTATACGTAATCAGGCTACCCCGGGCTGCGTAGTATTGGTAGCCAAAGACGGAAAGGTGATCTTCAATAAAGCCTATGGTTACCATACTTATGATAAAGTGCAGCCCGATAAGCTAAGCGATATATTCGACCTGGCTTCCGTTACCAAAGTATCTGCTACCACTATCGAAGCCATGCGTGTTTATGAAGAAGCTCGGCTTCATCTGGATTCTACCCTTGGTAGTTATATACCAATGGCGCGACGTACGGATAAGAATTCAATTAGCATCAGGGAATTGCTGGAACACCAGTCGGGATTGATCCCGGATATCCAAACCTATGAAAAGCTGAAGCCTGCGGACATCAGCGTCGATTCTTCAGCGGCATACCCAAATAAAGTATCAGAACATTATTTCCTGCGTAAAGACTATTTCAAGGATGTAATGTGGACCGATATTTTAAACTCTCCCTTAAAAACCAGAGGACAATACGTTTATAGTGATCTGAGTATGGTGGTGATGCAACAGGTTTTGGAAACCATAACGGCAACGCCATTGAATACCTATGTGCAGCAAAACTTTTATAACCCGCTTGGGATGCAAAGCGCCGGTTTTTTGCCGCTTAACCGCTTTCCCCGCTCGAGGCTGATACCAACCGAAGACGATGAAGTGTTCAGGCACAGTCTCCTGATCGGATATGTGCATGATCCAACAGCTGCAATGTTATCCGGCGTTTCGGGAAATGCCGGGCTTTTCGCGAGTGCAAACGACCTGGCAATTCTTTACCAGATGTTGCTTAACCGGGGAAACTATGGAGGAGTTCAATACTTTAAGCCTCAAACGGTCGACTTGTTTACTGCCAAACAATCAGCAGTTAGTCGCCGTGGGCTCGGTTTTGACCGGTGGGACCCGGTTGCTGATAAACATTACCCCTCCAAATTGGCATCCGATCAAACCTATGGACATACGGGTTATACCGGCACCTGCGTTTGGGTAGATCCAAAATACGGATTGGTTTATATATTCCTCTCCAATAGAGTGTACCCTAAAGTAAGCGACAAACTGTCCTCCCTGCAGATCCGTGGCCGCATACAGGACGTAGTGTACCATGCTATTGATAAAGGACTTTAGGAAGAAGAAATGCGGAGTGCGAAATGCCAAATGCGGAATGTTTTTGAATTCGGAGTGTGAAATGCCGAATGCGGAATGTGTTTTAATTCGGAGTGCGAAGTGCCAAGTGGGGAGTGTTTTTGAATTTTACATTCCCCATTAATTTTCATTTCGCACTTCGCATTCTGCATATATTTCATTTCGCATTTGGCATTTCGCACTTCGCATTTATTTCGTTCCGCCTCGCCCCAACCGCTCCCCAAAATATCTTTACAAAGCTTTAACACTAAATTTCTAAAATGCTGTTAAACTTGTACAAAGAAATGTCGGCAGGAAAAGCGACCTTTATAGCTTATTCGGGATAGTTTCCTTACCACAAACACGAAGAGAAAAATCAAATTCATGAAAATTGGTATTGTTTGTTACCCTACCTTCGGAGGAAGCGGCGTTGTCGCGACCGAATTAGGTAAAGCGTTGGCCGACCGCGGACACCAGGTGCATTTTGTAACCTATAATCAGCCAGCCCGCCTCGATTTTTTCTCAGAAAACCTTTTCTACCACGAGGTGGCTGTTTCCAAATACCCGCTGTTTGAATATCCGCCCTATGAGCTGGCCCTGGCCAGTCGCCTGGTTGACGTGGTACGATTCGAAAAACTGGACATCCTGCATGTGCATTATGCTATACCTCATGCTTCTGCCGCTTTTATGGCGAAGCAGATATTGATGACCTATGGCATCTTTATACCTGTGGTAACCACGCTTCACGGTACTGATATTACGCTGGTTGGTAAAGACAGGACTTACAGCCCGGTAGTTACCTTCTCTATCAATAAATCTGACGGCGTAACTGCGGTATCAGAAAATTTACGGCAGGAGACATTTGAGTTTTTTGCTATTGAGAATGAGATCAGGGTGATCCCGAACTTTATCGATCTCAATCGCTTTAGCCTGAAGGCAAAGGATCATTTTAAAAAGGCAATTGCCCCGGCTGGTGAGAAGATATTGGTTCACACCTCCAACTTTCGCAAGGTTAAACGTACCAAGGATGTTATCAGGATATTTGCCAAAGTGATCGAAAAAATTCCCTCTAAATTATTGATGGTAGGCGACGGCGGAGAACGTACCGAATGCGAACAACTGGCCCGCGACCTTGGCGTTGCCGATGACGTTCGCTTTTTAGGAAAGCAGGATGCTATCGAAGAAATACTGTCCGTATCCGACCTGTTTTTGATGCCATCACAATCTGAAAGTTTTGGTTTGGCAGCGTTGGAAGCCATGGCCTGTAAAGTGCCGGTGATCAGTTCTAACGCTGGTGGCCTGCCCGAATTGAATGTTAACGGAGAAACAGGCTTCCTGAAAGAAACCGGCGATATTGACGGAATGGCTCAGGATGCGATCTATATCCTGGAAGATCCTGAACGTCTTAATACCTTCAAAGAAAACGCGCTTGCCCGCGCCAAACAGTTTGATCTTTCCCTTATCCTGCCGCTTTATGAAAACTATTATAATGAAGTGATAGAACGAAGCAGGGCGCATGTGTTGTAAGGGGTTATCACCTTGAATAGACCCCTTAAGCTTTTACTTTTCACCTTTAACCTTTCTCCTTTCACCTCAGCCTCACTCCGCTGAAGTAAACTTCAAACAAACCGGGTTGCCGATCTGGATGGAATTGCCGGTGGTGCTCAGACTCCCTGTTCCCGGGTTGATCTTAAATACCACAATATTATCACTGTCCTGGTTGGCAACCAGTAACCATTTTCCGGTAGGATCGATCGCAAAATCGCGTGGGTTTTTGCCATAGGTGGTATGGCGTTCCATAAAGGTAAGTTTACCATCTGCAGGATTTATAGCATAAACCAGTATTGCGCTGGCATCCAGGCGGTCAGTTGCATAAAGAAAATGGCCATCCGGCGTTATTTTTATCGCGGCCGCGCCGTTGGTGCCTTTCTGGTTCTCTTCTTTCATGCCAATGGTCTGTAACTCTTTAACCTTTCCGCCATTATAAGCATAAACCGTTATGGCACTTCCCATTTCCTGTAACAGGTACAAATACTTTTTATCAGGTGAGAAAACAAGGTGACGCGGGCCATTTCCCGGCTTTACGCTTATGCTGTTTTCTGCTGTAAGCGGACTTGGTTTCCCAGCATGATAACGGGTGAAATTAAGTTTGTCAGTCCCCAGATCAGTATAAAGCAGGTATTTTTGATCGGGTGAGAAATAAGCGATGTGCACATGCGGGCCTTCTTGCCTGGCTGCATCCGGACCTTTCCCCTGGTCCTGAATAACCTGGGACGGGGCCTCCAGCGATCCATCAGCTTTGATCGGTAAAACCGAAAGATTACCACTTGAATAGTTGGCAACAAAAGCATTTCTGCGTTCAGCATCCAGGGTAATATAGCATGGGTCAGCGCCGGCAGAGCTAACACGGTTTAGCTGTTTGATTGTTCCTACAACAGGTTCGAAAGTGAACGCACTGACACCGCCATTTTTGCCATCTTCATTCACTGCGTAGATGAATTTGTTGTCCTTAGAAACAGTAAGATATGATGGATTACTTACATCGTCTATCTCGTTCAAATAAGCCAGCTTGCCAATTTCTTCGTAAAAGCGATAGACGTAAATGCCTTTACTTGATCCTTTGGTATAAGTACCAATAACAACATCATAAGTACTTGGGGCCGGTTTTTGCGCAAAAGCCTGTACCGAAAGCAGCAGTGAAACTGCCAGCAGGAATCTTTTCATATTTCAGGAATGGTTTATGGTGCAAGATAGTAATAGGAGGTGAAAGGTAAAAGGATAAAGGTGAAAGGTTAAAGGATAGAGGTGAAATGAGATAGGTAAAAGGAAAAAGGTGAAAGGATCAGGGGTGTTGTCTACTCCTGAGATCCTTTCACCTTTTTCCTTTCGCCTTTTACCTTAAACGAGGTGCTTCAACTGAATGATCTCGTGTTCATCCAAATAGCGCCAGCGCCCGCGGGGGAGGTCTTTTTTAGTGAGGTTGGCGTAAACGGAACGGTCAAGCTTAACTACGTCGTAGCCCAGGTGTTCGAATATCCTGCGTACAATGCGGTTTTTACCGCTGTGTATCTGTATGCCTACTTCTCTTTTGCTTCCACCAGCAACGTAAGAAACCATATCGGGTTTAATAAAGCCGTCTTCCAGTTCTAATCCGAAAGCGATCTTGTTCATATCGCCCTGAGTTAAGCTTTTGTCCAGTTCTACCTGGTATAATTTCGTGATATTATTTTTTGGGTGCGATAACTTATCGGCCAGGTCGCCATCATTGGTCATCAATAATAAACCTGTGGTATTTCGATCCAGCCGACCGATTGGGTATATGCGTTCTTTGCTGGCTTTTTCAACCAGATGCATCACTGTGCGGCGTTCCTGCGGATCGTCGGTGGTAGTGATATAGTCCTTAGGCTTGTTGAGCAATACGTACACGTTTTTCTCACGCTTCAATGTTTCACCATTGTAACGGATCACGTCTTTTGCAGGATCAACCTTATAACCGAGTTCATTGATCACTTCACCATTTACCGACACTACACCCGCCGCGATCAGTTCATCAGCCTTTCGGCGCGAACAGATGCCTGCATTGGATATGTAGCGGTTAAGCCTGATGAGGCCTGCATCTTCTTTTTCAACGGGTTTTCTCCGACCACGCATAACTCTTTCCGGAGCATCTGAAGAAGCTTCATTCCTGGTATCCGGTCTATCGTTATCCCGATCGTTGTACGATTTGCGATAAGGCCTTTCGCTGCGTTCGCCGCCATCTTTATTGAAACGGCTGGTTGCAGGGCGATCGCCAAATTTCTTATCGCCGCTTTTAAAACCGGGTTTGTCGCTAAATTTCCGATCACCTGAAGGTGCACGGTTAAATGGTTTCTTTGGACCATCGCCATACGATGAAGAAGATTTACGCGGTGCGTAGGGTTTTCTTTCACCGGTAGATTCGCCGCTGCCGGATGAATCGCGATTGTAAGTTTTCTTTGGGCGGTCTGCGAAACTTCTTTCACCTAAAGATGAAGAAGATTTACGCGGTGTATATGTTTTTCTTTCGCCTGTTGACTCTCCGTCTCCAGCTGAATCGCGGCTGTAGTTTCTTTTAGGTCTGTCTTCAAACTTTTTATCACCATAACCTGATGATGTATTTCGTGTTCCGTAAGGTTTTCTTTCGCTTGTTGACTCCCGGTCGCCGCGATTGCTGCTTTCCCTTTTTGGTCTGTCATCATTTGTAGGTCTGCCCGAATACGGGGCATCTTTCCTTGGTCCGTAGCTTTTGCGTTCGCCCGAACCTTCACGGTCGACGCTCCTTTTTGGACGATCGTCTGAATCCGGTCTGCCGGTATAAGGTTTGCGTTTGGGAGCGAACGACTTTTTATCGCTGCTGCTGCCGTCACGGTCGCTATAGCTCCGTTTAGGTTTTTCGCCTTCCTGTTTAGAATCTGAAGAGTTTGATTTCCCGAATCGGGGAGAGGCTGAATTTCTTGCCTGGCTGGCGCCCTTTGAATTTCTTTTTTGGGCTCCGCTGGACCTGTCATCACGACTGTTCCCTGGTCTTTTAAATACCATAAATTTTTACTTTGCGCTCACGCTTGAAGGGTCAAAATTAACACTAATAATCAACAATGTGGGAAAAAAAATTCAAGTTTTTCAAACGGTTCAAAAACTGTGTTTAACCCGGTTTAAAGCTGGATTTTCAGGAAAATCCGTGTCGCTCAAAACAATCGGCTATCGATAAGTGTTTGATAGTCTGATTTATATAAC
>CAISPD010000158.1 GCA_903887275.1 uncultured Mucilaginibacter sp. | reverse complement strand
GCTTCGGCAGCGGCGGTGTTCTGCATAAGCAAAAACGGCTTCCATTTTTTGATGATAGGTGGCCTTGCGTTCCTCTATATAACGTTTGTTGATCACCAGTTCGCGGTTTTGCTGGCGAGGCTGCAAGTAGGTTACGCGAGGCAGGTCGCTTTGAGCCTGGTAGTGAAGGATACCTTCGGCTTCCAATTGCTTCAAACCTTCAATCACTTGCTGTACGCTCAGGTTGGAGCGGCGTGCCAGGTCGTATTCGCGCAGGCTCACATAGTTTTCAAAAGAACCGCCGTAAGACCTCAGTATCGTTTTAATAAACGGATCCCAGCCCGGGTTTTGAATCTGGAAATTGTAAAGTTCCTCATTGCCCACCTCAAACCTGAACCGCGAGGGCAGGAACACGCTTTCAGTAAAAGCCAGGTACTCGTCCTGCTCCAAAAATTTCAGCGCATTGACAGTTTTTACAGGCTCAAGTTTGTACTTCGAGGTAAAATCGCCCAAATCAAGGTCAAAACTGACGCCCTCTCCTGTGCCATAGGCCAGTTGCACATAGCTGCCCAGATAATGGTATACCTGCCTGATCTCGTCCACCGAAGGGAAATTAGAAACATATTTTTTTTCGCTTTTCAGCCTGTCGGTATTGTTGTAGAGTAAAACGGCGTATGCCTTGTGGTTATCGCGACCAACACGACCAGCTTCCTGGTAATAAGCCTCCAGGCTTTCGGGCGGGTCTTTATGGATCACAAAACGAACATCGGCTTTATCTATTCCCATTCCAAAGGCATTGGTTGCCACAATGATGCGGGTACGGCTTTTTTGCCAGTCGTCCTGCCGCTTCGAGCGTTGCTCCATGTTTAAACCAGCATGGTAAAAATCGGCACTGAAACCATTTTCCTCGTAAAATTTGGCTATTTCAGCAGTTTCCTTGCGGCTGCGCACATATACTATACCGCTGCCCTTTACCCCTTTTGGTATATCCAGCAATTTGCGCAACTTATTTTCTTCGTTCTGCACCACATAGCTGATGTTCTTCCGCTCGAAACTTTCCTGAAAAACATTGGGTTGTTTAAATTTTAATTTCTTTTGGATATCCTCCCTTACTTCGGCCGGTGCAGTAGCTGTTAAAGCCAGTACCGGCACGCCCGGATGCAGGTCGCGCAAATCGGCAATATGCAGGTAGGGCGGCCTGAAATCATACCCCCATTGCGAGATACAATGCGCCTCATCTACGGCGATCAGGTTCACATTCATATACCTGATCCGTTCGCGCACCAACTCAGAAAGCAGGCGCTCAGGCGAGAGGTACAAAAATTTGGTATCACCGTAAATACAACTATCCAGCGCCAGGTCTATCTCGCGCTTACCCATGCCGGTAACAATAGAAACCGCTGCTATACCTTTAGCTTTTAGATTTTCCACCTGATCCTTCATCAAAGCGATCAAAGGCGAAACCACAATGCATACTCCCGGCCGGGTAAGAGCAGGTACCTGAAAGCAAATGGATTTCCCCCCACCGGTAGGCAGCAAGGCCAGGGTATCACGCCCCAGCAAAACCGACTGGATGATCTCTTCCTGCAAAGGCCGGAAGGCATTGAATTTCCAATAATGCTTTAAGATTTCCTGGATCGTCATTTTTATTGCGGAAAGCGGAATGCCAATTGCGGATTGATCATTCCGTAAAAATGACAATAATTCACGATGCGCCAAAACTGAAATAACACCATCTTCATTAAAAGCCCCAATGATTGATGACTGATCAAAAATTAGTGTATTAAAAATAATACAAACTTCAAATTTCCGCTTTCAAATCCCGCAATTGTGATTTTCCACCACGCAATTGGCATTCCGAACTCCGCATTGATAATTCTTCATTCCGCAATTTGCATTCCGCACTCCGCAATTCCTACTTTACATTGCGTACTCCGCATTTAAATCTCCCTCCAATATTCCTAACTTTGAAACCATGAAATATTTGCTGACCGCACTCATCCTAAGCTTTACCACCAATATTATTTACGCACAAAAATGGAACGTGGATAATCCTCCCGGGCCATCAAAAAAAGTGACTATCAACACTGATGAAGGCACCTGGATGAATCTGGACGTAAGTCCGGATGGTGAGAATATTGTTTTCGACCTGTTGGGTGATATTTATTCGATCCCGATCAAAGGCGGTAAAGCAACAACCCTATCCAGCGGTAAATCATGGGATGTGCAGCCCCGTTACAGTCCGGATGGCAAACTGATCTCCTACACCAGCGATAAAGACGGCGGGGATAATATATGGGTGATGAATGCTGATGGCACTAATAAACACCCCATCACCAAAGAAACTTTCAGGTTACTGAATAATGCCTCCTGGTCGCCCGATGGGCAATACCTGGTGGCACGCAAACACTTTACCGGTACCCGTTCACTGGGAGCCGGGGAAATGTGGCTATACAATATCAATGGCGGTGATGGTATACAATTGACCAAACGCAAAAACGATCAGCAGGATGCCGGAGAGCCTATATTTTCGCCCGATGGTAAATATGTTTACTGGAGCGAGGATGTTACCGAAGGGCCGGATTTTCAATATAATAAAGACCCGAACAAAGGTATTTATGCCATCAAACGCCTGAACCGGGAGACCGGAAAGATAGATATAGTTGCCGGCGGAGCTGGTGGAGCATGTCGCCCACAAATATCACCCGATGGTAAATTGCTGGCCTTTGTGAAACGCGTGCGCTTAAAATCGGTATTGTACCTGCAAAACCTGGCTACTGGCGAAGAGTGGCCGGTTTATGACGACCTTTCAAAAGACCAGCAGGAGACCTGGGCCATTTTCGGGGTATATCCAAATTTCGCCTGGACACCTAATAGTAAAAACATCATTTTTTATGCCCGTGGTAAGATCTGGAATCTTGATATCAATTCCTTAAATACCGAAATGATCCCATTTGAGGTTAGCACCACGCAAAGTATCACCGAAGCATTGCATTTTCAACAAAAGGTTTATCAGGACCAGTTCACCGTTAAAATGATCAGGCAATTGACTACTTCACCTGATGGCAAAAAAATAGCATTTAATGCTGCGGGGCATATTTATGTTAAAGCTTTGCCTGATAGTTTACCAGTGAGGATAGATACACTGGCCGAAATGGAATATGAGCCTGATTTTAGCCCTGATGGCAAATCATTGGTTTATATCAGTTGGAGCGACGAGTTAAAAGGTGCTATCAATCGCATTGACCTTTCTACACATACTATAACGCGCCTTACTGTCGACAAAGGGTTTTACTATTCGCCGCGCTTTTCTAATAAAGGCGACAAGATCATCTATCGCAAAGGGGAAGGTAACGACGACCTCGGCTTTGCTTTTGGTAAAGATCCTGGCATCTACACTATCCCGGCAAATGGCGGTAAACCGAAGATGATCATTGACAATGGTATCCGTCCACAGTTTTCAGCCGACGATTCGAAAATATATTACCAGAGCAGCGAGGGCGAAAACAAGATATTCAGGGTAATGGATACCACGGGTGCCAACCAGCGCACCTTGTACACTTCAAAATACGCTACCCAGTTTGCCCCCAGTCCGGATGGCAAATGGATGGCATTTACCGAACTATTCAATTGTTACCTGACACCATTGGTTTATACCGGAGCACCACAGGAGCTTTCGGCAACCAACAAGTCTATCCCGCTGGCGAAGCTCACTCGTGATGCCGGCACCTATCTGCACTGGAGCCATGATTGTCAGCGATTGCAATGGACGCTTGGGCCCAAATATTTCGTTCGGGATATCCGAAATGCCTTCCCTTTTGTTGCAGGGGCCAATGATAAGACGCCAGCTGTTGACACGGTGGGTATTGATATCAATTTAAAACTGAAAACTGATGTACCAAGCGGCAAGGTGGTATTTAAAAATGCGCGCATTATTACAATGAAAGGCGATGAAGTACTGGAAAACGCCACCATCGTGATCGACAAAAATCGCATTGTTAATATTGGCAAAAACAACGAGGTAGCAATTCCGGCCGATGCAAAAATTTATGATGCCACCGGCAAGACCATAATGCCTGGCATTGTTGATGTACATGCTCACCTGCGGGTAAGCCCGGATGGTGTCTCACCACAACAAGACTGGAGCTATTTTGCGAACCTGGCCTTTGGTGTCACCACTTCGCACGACCCGTCAAGTAATACCGAAATGGTTTTCAGCCAATCGGAAATGCTGAAAGCCGGTGTGATAGTTGGTCCAAGGGTATATTCAACCGGCACCATATTCTATGGCGCCGATGGCGATTTTAAAGCGGTTATCAATAGCCTTGATGATGCGCGTTCGCATATACGCAGATTAAAAGAAGTGGGGGCATTTTCAGTAAAGAGTTATAATCAACCTCGCCGCGAACAACGCCAGCAGATCATCGAGGCTGCACGAGAATTGCAAATGGAGGTGGTTCCGGAAGGTGGCTCAACGTTTTTTACCAATATGACGATGATCGTAGATGGGCATACAGGTATTGAACATGCTATCCCGGTGGTACCGATCTATAAAGACGTTAAAGCCCTGTGGAACGCCAGCAAAACGGCCTATACCCCTACCCTTATAGTAGCTTATGGCGGGCAGTTCGGCGAAAATTACTGGTACGATCGTACCGAAGTTTGGAAAAATGAGCACCTGCTAAATTTTACACCTCAATCAATTATCGATGCCCGCTCGCGCCGCCGAACTACAGCCGAATATGGTGATTATGGCCATATTGAAATATCAAAATATGTAAAGCAAATTGGCGATGGTGGCACTAAGATCAATCTTGGAGCACACGGGCAGTTGCAGGGCCTTGGCGCACATTGGGAGCTATGGATGTTGACGCAGGGCGGCATGACGCCATTACAGGCTATACGTTGTGCAACCATTAACGGAGCTTCCTACCTTGGCATGGATAAAGAGATCGGATCATTAGAAAACGGCAAACTGGCCGACCTGGTTATCCTCAATGACAACCCACTGGATGATATCCGCAACAGCCAGAAAATAAAATATGTGATGGTTAACGGCAGGCTATATGATGCCGATTCTATGAACGAGATCGGCAACCGCGAAAAACCCCGCCTGCGTTTCTGGTGGCAAATGAACCGCGGCGAAGGAACCAACCAACCCGTTGGCAATACCGAAACGTATTTGTATGGCAGGCAGGATGGGGACTAGCTTAATGCGTGAGTTGGTGAATGAGTGAGTGAGTGAATTGTTGTATTGGTTTTATTGGTTGTATTGGTTGTAGTAGTTGTGCAGATCGCTAACGGTGCTTTTAGCGTTCGTGTTATTATTAACGACTAATGCCAAATGCCAAATGACGCGAAGCAAATGCCTAATGCCCGATGGCCCAAAAATAAAACGCCGGAAAATCCGCATTCCATTGCTTTTCGTTGTGTTTGGCACCTTTGACGATCACTTCGGGCGTGTTTTTTGGACTTAGTCCTTTACTCCTGACTACGGTAACCATTTTGTGTAAATCGGGTACCATTTCATCACTTTCAGCATCGCCGCACACAAAGTAAATTCTGCTTGCTTTTTTTAAAGGATGCGTTTCGGCATATTGGTATACCTGGCGTGATAGCCATAAGGAGGGTGAAAAAACGCCCGCATTGCCAAATATATCCGGGTATTTCAAAATAGCATATAGGGATATCAGTCCCGCCACAGAACTTCCGGCGATGGTGGTATGCCGGGCATCAGGCCGGGTGCGGTAATGCTGATCGATATAGGGTTTTAATGTTTTAACCAGAAAGTCGACATAATCATCGCCCCTGCCCTTGCCGTATTTGGAATCATAAGGATCATACTCTGTGATCCGCTTTTCACCGCCATGATCTATACCTACAATGATGCATTGATCTCTTGCCGGAAGTTTGTCGAGTATCTCGTCAATACCCCATTCGCCATAACTGGATGTAAAATCATCAAACAGATTCTGACCATCCTGCATATAAATTACCGGGTATTTCCTGCCTGATGTAGCATAATCAACCGGCAGGTATAACCAAATCCGTCGGGTGCTATTCAACTGTGGCATACGGAATGTATCGCTCAGGATATGCACGTTGGTACTGGCCGTATGCTTTCTATCGGCAGGTTTAAAACTATCCTGCCAGGCGGCTATGTTGAGCACCACACTGGTATCGTGCAAAAGGATCAATTCCCGGTTTTCTATTGCTCCACCGTTAGCATTGCACTCTACATTCTGCCAGTTTCCGCGGGTAATTTTAAACTGGTATCTCCCGGGTTTTAACAGGCCCGAAAAACCAAAATGGCCGGCACTATCCTGCTGCAATTCAAATGCCTTATCAGCAGGGTTCCAACCATTAAAATCACCTGCCATATACAGGTGTAAACCGGGGCCTTTTATAGCCGGGATCTGCCCGGTTTTCAGACTCAGTTTTACCTGTCCGAAAAGCAAAAAACTTTGGCTGAAAAGCAAAAACGCGCAGAAAAAATATTTTTTTACCATTTTAAATTGTCTTTTTTACAGTTAATTTTCCGGGAACGTTCCCGGTAACGTTTTCATTAAAGTAAAAATACGATATGTGTAATTTTTACACTTATTAAGCCCCCAATACTTGATTCTTTCATAAAAAATCGCAGAAAAACTGATTTTTTTTCAAGGAAAAGAGTCCTTTGCATTTTTTCTTTAGAGTTAAATTTACCGCCCAAAAACCGCTGAAAATTATCTTTTATATAAAATTTGGAATTATTGGTTCTTAGTGTAAATTAGTCACACGCTCTTAAAGCTAAGTTAACAAACCAATTTTACATCCGGCGTATGACGCCGTTTTTTATTCACACACACAAAAAGTATGAGAAAAAATTACTCTAAAAAGTATTTGCTTCTTTGTGCATTTCTGATGATGTCAGTAATGGCATTTGCGCAAAAAGGAAGCATTAAAGGTAAGGTGCTCGATGAATCAAATCAGCCCCTGCCAGGTGCCGCTGTCAGTATTGACGGAAGCACGATCGGTGCCAGCACCGATGCTAATGGTAACTATACCATTAATGGTGTAAACCCTGGCAACTATACGCTTACTGCAAGATTTATCGGTTATGCCTCAGGTAAGCAAACCATCACGGTAGGTTCTTCCGTAATTACGGTAGATTTCTCTTTAAAGCCCGACAGCAAAAACCTGAACGAGGTTGTTGTGATCGGTTACGGAACTGTGAAAAGTAAAGATATCACCGGCTCGATCGCTACAGTTACGTCGAAAGACTTCAACCAGGGCGCAGTTACTACTCCTGAACAATTGATCCAGGGTAAAGTTGCTGGTGTTTCTATTATTTCAAACAGCGGTGCTCCGGGTGCAGGTAGCACTATCCGTATTCGTGGTGGTGCATCTATTAATGGTAGTAACGATCCGTTGATCGTTATCGACGGTGTGCCGATCAGTAACGGCGGAATTGCCGGTGCTGCCAACCCGCTTTCGTTGATCAACCCTGCCGACATCGAATCATTTACAGTACTGAAAGATGCTTCTTCAGCAGCTATTTACGGTAACCGTGCATCTAACGGTGTAATCCTGATCACGACCAAAAAAGGTCAGTCAGGTAAACCGGTGATCAATTTCACTGCGCAGGTTTCAGCTGGCACTTTACCAAAAGAAGCCCCGGTGCTTAGCGCTGCTCAATTCCGTGCCTATGTAAATGCCAACGATACTACTTCTGCTGGTAAATACAAATCGTTGTTAGGTAACGCCAGTACCGATTGGCAGAAACAGATCTACCAAACGGCGATCAGCAATGATGATAACCTAAGTATTGCCGGAACAACCGGAAAACTTCCGTATCGTGTTTCGTTGGGTTATACTGATCAAAACGGTATCCTTAAAACTACTTCTTTAAACCGTTACACAGCAGCGGTTAATTTAAGCCCAAGTTTCTTCAAGGATCACCTGAAAGTTAATTTCAACTTTAAAGGCACACAGGTAAAACAACGTTTTGCCAATGAAGGCGGTGTTATCAGCGATGCGGTTGACTTTAACCCTACCCTTCCGGTTTATTCTGGTAACAGCAAATATGGTGGTTATACCGAATTATTGGACCCTTCAACAGTTAGTGGCCTTAAAGCGCTTGCCCCAACTAACCCGGTTGGCTTGTTATACGAAAATAACAATACCAGTACAGTAACCAGGGCAATCACTAGTCTGGCATTAGATTACAAGTTCCATTTCTTCCCTGATTTGCATGCCAATATCAACGCCTCTTATGATGGCTCTACCGGCAAAGGATCTGACTATATTCCTGTCTATGCAGCTTCTAACCTCGATAGCTACAAAGATCCGGTAAGTGGTAAATACTACAGCGGTAACCAAAGCCAGTATAAACAAACCAATGGCAATAAACTTTTCGAAGGTTTCTTTAGCTATTCGCACGATTTTAAAGATATCAAGAGTCATGTTGATGCCCAGGTTGGTTATTCGTTCCAGGATTTTAAAACAACCAGCTTCAATTTCCTGAGCTATTTTGGAGATGGAACTTTGAATCCAAACTCTGCGTTCAATTACCCATATGATATTCAGGAAAACCAACTGACATAAGTTTATGGTCGTTTGCATTATAACTACGACGATAAGTACTTCCTGTCAGCAAGCGTACGTAGCGACGTTTCTACCCGTTTTGCTCCGGGTATCCGTACCGGTACATTCCCGGCAATATCTGCTGCATGGAAAATCAACAATGAAGATTTCCTTAAAAACAGCAACGTAGTTTCAACTTTAAAATTGAGGGCTGAATACGGTGTAACCGGTAATCAGGACGGTATAGGTAACTACGACTATCTTTCTCCATACAGCTTAAGTAATACCACTGCGCAATACCAGTTTGGTAACTCATTCTACCAGCTATATCGTCCGGCCGCTTACTTCCCTGGCCGTACCTGGGAACAAACCCAAACTTCAAATATTGGTATTGATTATGGATTTTTCAATGACCGTTTGACTGGTAGTATCGAATACTATTATCGCAAAACCAAAAACCTGCTTGCTCCTGAAAATCAGCCCGCAGGAACCAACTTTGGTAATATCATTACAGCTAATATCGGCGATATGCAGGACAAAGGTGTTGAGTTAAGCATCAATGGCCGTATACTCGACCAAAGGGATATCAGCTGGACAGCCGGATTTAACTTAACCGTTAACCGCAATAAGATCACTAACCTTACTTCCCTGCCAAATCCTAACTTCCCTGGTCTGTTGACCGGCGGTATTTCTGGTGGTACAGGTAATACGATCCAGATCAACCAGGTTGGTTATCCAAGATATACCTTCTTTGTTTATCAGCAGGTTTATGGCAGCAATGGCAAGCCGATCGATGGTGTTTTTGTTGACCGCAACGGTGATGGCATCATCAACAACAAAGACCTTTACGAAGCACACAGCCCCGATGCACAGGAGTTCCTGGGATTGAGCAGTGATTTTCGTTATAAAAAATGGACCATCGGGTTTGTAGCCCGTGCCAGTATCGGTAACTATGTTTATAACAACGTAGCTTCAAGTACCGGTATTCAACGTAACTTCCTGAATCCATTGGGTATTATCAACAACGGTTCGTCTGATGTTTTGGTAAGCGGCCTGACAGGTAATGGCAGTAACGACCTGTTGTCTGACTATTATATACAAAATGCCTCTTTCTTCAGGATGGACAACATTCACCTGAACTATAACCTTGGGCAGGTATTTAATGGTGGCACACTGCGCATCAGTGCAAATGTTCAGAATGTATTTATTATAACAGATTATAAAGGTGTTGACCCTGAAATCTCAAGTGGATTGGATAATAATTTCTATCCACGTCCAAGAACCTTTGTGTTGGGCCTTAACCTGAGTTTGAAATAATTAAAGCAAAAAAAGAAATTTTAATATGAAAAGGAATTCAATTAAAGCATTATTAGTTATCGGGATATTATCCGGTAGTCTGATATCGTGCGATAAAAACAAGATTATCGCACCAAACGATGCTGTAACTTCCGCCCAGGTTTACAGCACGCCTTCCGGCTACAAGCTGGCGTTGGCAAAAGTTTATGGCGCATTTGCGCTTACCGGCAACTCCGGGCCTGCCGGAAATGGTGATATTCAAGGTATTGACGAAGGTACTTCCGACTTTTTCCGTCTGCTATGGTACCTGCAGGAATTACCAACCGATGAAGCCGTAATTGCCTGGGGCGACCCCGGAGTGCCTGATCTGCATGCCATGAACTGGTCATCTTCAAACGTGATCAACGAAGGTTTATATTACCGTAGTTTATACCAGATCACTCTGGCTAATGATTTTATTCGCCAATCGAGCGATGCTGAATTAACAAGCCGCGGAATCAGCGGTCAGGATGCTACCAATATTCGTTATTACCGTGCAGAAGCCCGCTTCCTGCGTGCTTACCAGTATTCGGTATTGCTCGACTTATATGGTAACCCTCCTTTCGTAACTGATGCAAACCCTGTGGGTTCGGTTATTCCACCGCAAACTGATCGTAAAACTTTGTTCAACTATATCGAAAGTGAATTAAAAGCGATCGATCCATTATTAGTTGCTCCAAAACAAAATGAATACGGCCGCGCCGATCGCGCTGCTGCATGGGCTTTGCTGGCGCGTTTATACTTGAATGCACACGTGTATACCGGCGCCGACCGCTACACAGATGCTATCACCTACTCGAGCAAAGTGATTGCAGCAGGCTATACTCTGATTCCTAACTATGCTAACCTGATGCTGGCCGACAATAACAAAAATACCAGCGAATTTATTTTAACCATTAACTATGATGGTAATAAAATACAGGGTTATGGTGGTACAACATTTATGACCCACGCACCGGTTGGTGGTTCGATGCATGTATCAGATTTCGGTATTACCGGTGGCTGGTATGGCGTACGTACTACTAGTGCTTTGGTTAGCTTGTTCCCTGCCAATACTTCATCTGCTTTCCCAAGCAATGGAAACCCTGATAGCAGGGCCGAATTCTGGACACAGGGACAAAACCTGGCCATAAATGACGTAACTTCATTTGGCGATGGTTATGCGGTAAGCAAATGGCGTAACGTGAATTCTGATGGCTCTGCTGCAACCAGCTCTAACTTCTCGGATATCGATGAGCCTATCTTCCGTTTATCGGAGCAATACCTGATCTATGCTGAGGCTGTAGTTCGTGGTGGCACAGGCGGCGATCTGGCTACTGCAACAAATTATATCAATTTGATCCGTACTCGTGCTTATGGAAATAACAGTGGTAACATCAACTCAAGCCAGTTGACTGCCCAATTTATATTGGATGAAAGAGGCCGCGAGTTGTACTGGGAAGGTTTCAGAAGAACCGACCTGATCCGTTACGGTTTGTTCACCAGCAATACTTATGTATGGCCGTTCAAAGGTGGTGCAAAAGCAGGAACCGGCGTTGCCGATTTCCGCAACCTGTATCCTATACCAGATGCCGACCGCGCTGTGAATCCAAATTTGAAACAAAATGCCGGGTACTAATTCCCGAAAAATATTACTGACCCCTTAATAATTTTAGGAGAGTTAAAAAAAAGAAGTAAAATGAAAACAGTTTTAACAAGATTTATGGTCCTGGGCAGCGCATCGCTGCTGCTACTGGCCGCATGTAAAAAGAACGACCCGATAATTACCACCAATGGCGGCACCCCGGGTACGCTTACTGCAAATGTCACTAGTCTGGTATTAGATAAAACCAAGCTGAATGATACCACAAAAGTGATCAGCTTTCACGTTAGCAAACCAAACTTTGGTTTTGCCGCAGCTGCAACAAGTACCTTCCAAATTGATCCTGTTGGCGATAACTGGGCAAAACCCACATCGGTAACATTGGGCAATGGCGTTTATTCAGGTGGTTACAGTACAGCCGACTTCAACAATTTATTGTTGAAGCTTAATTTGCCTGCAGGTACTGCCTCGCAGGTGCAAGCCCGCATTGTATTTAACCTTGGAGGTGCAGCGAAGCCAATTTATTCGAACGTATTGAATATTACTGCAACACCGTTCAATTTAACTTCGTGGTTGTGGATTACCGGTGAGTTTGCCGGATGGGCTAATTCAAAATCCCAAACTGCTGAAGACAGTCTGGTATCTGTAACCGGTAACGGCATCTATACCGGTGTCATCAACTTCCCTCAAGGCAAAAATCAATTCCTGATCTTGCCTGTAAAAGGCGATTGGTCGCACAAATATGCCACCAACGATGCACAGGGCAACACCAGCTCGACGGTTACTTACGATGCATCCAATAA
The DNA here is from genome assembly GCA_903887275.1 of uncultured Mucilaginibacter sp. Lineage (GTDB taxonomy): Bacteria > Bacteroidota > Bacteroidia > Sphingobacteriales > Sphingobacteriaceae > Mucilaginibacter. The sequence continues at coordinate 5 of CAISPD010000158.1, read as the reverse complement.
CTTAT
>CAISPD010000157.1 GCA_903887275.1 uncultured Mucilaginibacter sp. | reverse complement strand
TATGTGGGAAAAACAATGGAATTCAAAGTTGTTAAGATCAACCACGAGTTTAAGAACGTAGTGGTATCGCACAAAGTGCTGATCGAAGACGATTTGGAAAACCAAAAAACAGAAATCGTTGCTAAGCTTGAAAAAGGTCAGGTATTAGAAGGAACCGTTAAAAACATTACCGACTTCGGTGTATTTATCGATTTGGGTGGCGTTGACGGCTTATTGCACATTACCGACATTTCATGGGGCCGTATCGAGCATCCGAGAGAAGTATTGGCACTTGATCAGAAGATCAATGTGGTTGTACTCGACTTTGATGACGAGAAAAAACGTATTGCCCTGGGCTTGAAACAATTGACCCCGCATCCTTGGCAGTCGCTTGATACTGCTATCCAGATCGGCTCGAAAGTTAAAGGTAAGATCGTTACTGTAGCAGATTACGGCGCGTTCCTTGAGATCATCCCGGGTGTTGAAGGTTTGATCCACGTATCAGAAATGTCGTGGTCACAAAACCTGCGCAACCCACAGGAATTCCTGAAAGTTGGTGACGAGATCGAAGCACAAGTATTAACCCTTGACCGCGACGAACGCAAAATGTCATTAGGTATCAAACAGCTTACGCCTGATCCATGGCAAAATGCCGGTCAGAAATATGCTATCGGCACCAAACATTATGCAACCGTTAAAAACATGACCAATTTCGGTGTGTTTGTTGAACTTGAAGACGGTATCGATGGTTTGATCCACATCTCTGACCTTTCATGGTCTAAGAAGATCAACCACCCGAACGAGTTTACCAAAGTAGGCGAAAAGCTGGATGTAGTGGTATTAGAATTAGATATCGACAACCGCAAACTGAGCCTGGGTCACAAACAATTGGAAGAAAACCCATGGGATACTTTCGAAACCATCTTCACTATCGGTTCGATACATGAAGGTACCGTATTGAAAGTTACTGATAAAGGTGCTGTAGTTGCCCTGCCATATGGCGTTGAAGGCTTCGCTCCTACTAAACATATTGTGAAAGAAGATGGCAAGAGCCTGAAAGGCGACGATGTTGCCGAATTCAAGATCATCGAGTTTAGCAAAGACAGCAAACGTATCGTTATTTCACATGCACGTATCTGGGAAGAAGCTCGTGACGAGGTAAGAAACCAGGAAAACGAAAGCCGCAAGAAAGATGCAAAAGCACAAGTTAATGCGGTGAAAAAAGTGAAAGAGTCTGTTGAAAAATCAACTTTAGGCGATCTTAGCGTACTTGCACAATTGAAAGAACAATTGGAAGGTGCTGAGAACAAAGCCAAAAAGGCGAAAAAATCAGAATCAGAAGAAGCCAAATAAGCTTAAATAAATTAAATCCTGAAAGCCCCCGGTATGCCGGGGGCTTTTTTTGTTTAGGTTTGTGCCATGAGCGGCGAAACACATATTAATGCTTTGTTAAAAAACATGCAACCAAAACTGAACGAGGGGGAATATGTCTTCTGTTTGGTAGCCGATTTATCTGTGATAGAATTGGATGCTATCATCGGCTTTTTTAAAGAAGAAGAAGGATATACACTCATTCTGCAAAAAGAAACAGCCGATCGTTTAAACTTGAGCTATGGCTATGTGGCAGCCTGGATAACGCTGACCATACATTCCTCACTGGAAGCAGTGGGCCTGACAGCAGCATTTTCGGCAGCATTGGCAAAGCATCTGATCAGTTGTAATGTGGTAGCCGGCTTTTACCACGATCATTTGTTTGTAGCGCTGAATGACGGTCAAAAAGCAATTGATGCTCTTAACGAATTGGCGAACAATAGTTAAACAGTTGCGCACACAACTAATCATAAATCACCAATCAACTAATTAACAAATTTCCTATCTTTGCCCAAATCCACCCAACGATGCAAAACCTCACGCTGCTCGACGGTCCTAAATTCCAGATTACCATACAGCGACTTTGTCGCCAATTGATCGAAAATCACGACGATTTTACCAATTCGGTTTTAATAGGTACACAGCCAAGAGGTATTTACCTGGCCCGACGTGTAGCCGAAGAATTACGGAAAATCCTTCCCAATAAGACGATATTACAAGGCGACATGGATGTTACATTCTATCGCGACGATTTCCGCCGGGGTGAAAGGCAATTGGTACCTAACCAAACCCGTATCGATTTTATCATCGAAGGCAAAAAGGTAATACTGATCGATGACGTATTATGGACCGGTCGCACTATCCGCGCAGCAATGGACGGCATGCTTTATTTTGGCCGCCCTGCTAAGGTTGAATTACTGGTATTGGTTGACCGCCGCTACTCGCGTCACTTGCCGGTAGCAGCCGATTATGTGGGCATTGAAGTTGATTCCATTGCATCGCAAAAAGTTGTGGTTTCATGGAAAGAAACGGATGGCGAAGACAAGATTATTTTGGTATCCGAGAAGTAGATCCCTAAAATATCAAACATCGAATGCTGAATAACGAATATCGAAGTGTAATAATATCAGAACTTGTAAGGCGTTTATTTTAATATCGAATTAAGTGACAGTTAAAGATAGCAAGTACGATTTAGAAGATCGGTTGATAGCATTTGCAATTGTATTAGCTGATATTGTTGACGAGCTACCGACAACGAGACTTGGGAGTTATCTTGGCGGTCAATTGGTGCAGTCTGGTTGCTCTCCGGAATTAAACTATGGCGAAGCACAATCAGCGGAATCAAAGAATGGCTTTATACATAAGATGAAAATCATACTTAAAGAACTTCGGGAGTCTTTGGTTTCACTTAAAATTATTGATTTGAAAAAGCTATTCGAAAATCACAAAGTAGCCAAAGCAAAAGATGAGTGTAATCAATTGATAGCAATTTTTGTATAAAGCATAGAAACAGCAAAAAAGAATAACATTAAATAAGTACATCGATTTAGAAATTTAAAAAACTTCATTATTCAATATTCAGCATTCGATGTTCGATATTAATCATGGGGAAAACAGTCAAACTATGGCAGAATTAAGCACAAGGCATCTACTGGGAATAAAGGATTTAAATCTTTCTGATATTGAATTAATTTTCGAAACTGCGGATGAATTTAAATCAGTTTTAAACCGACCGATCAAAAAGGTGCCTTCGTTGCGTGATGTTACCATTGCCAATATCTTCTTCGAAAATTCAACCCGTACACGGCTGTCATTTGAACTTGCCGAAAAACGGCTCTCTGCTGATGTTGTCAACTTTGCAGCTTCTTCTTCCTCGGTAAGTAAAGGCGAAACCCTGATTGATACTGTCAATAATATCCTGGCCATGAAAGTGGATATGGTGGTGATGCGTCACCCCTATGCAGGTGCTGGTATATTTTTATCCAAACATGTAAAAGCGCAGATCGTTAACGCAGGCGACGGTGCACACGAGCACCCCACCCAGGCACTGCTGGATGCTTTTTCTATTCGTGAAAGATACGGCGATGTAGCCGGTAAAAAAGTAGCTATTGTGGGTGATATTCTGCACTCCCGAGTTGCATTATCCAATATCCTTTGCCTCAAACAACTTGGCGCCGAAGTAATGGTATGCGGGCCTACCACGCTGATACCTAAATATATCGGCGCTCTTGGCGTAAAGGTTGAACATGACCTGCTGAGCGCACTGAACTGGTGCGATGTAGCCAACATGCTTCGCATACAATTGGAACGTCAGGATATTAAATATTTCCCTTCCCTGCGTGAATACTCCATGCTATACGGGCTCAACAAACAGATACTGGATTCGCTCGACAAAGAGATAACCATCATGCACCCGGGCCCAATTAACCGCGGAGTGGAAATCACCAGCGATGTAGCCGACAGCAAACAGTCTATCATTCTTGATCAGGTTGAAAATGGCGTGGCAATACGAATGGCTGTACTATATCTACTTGCCGGTCAGGCACAATAAAGCCGTATAAAATTAAAAGCTGATCGAAATCACTTAAAAATTGATCGGTTAATTCTAGTTTAGAGTTTAAATCGATATGAGATCCGTAATATTATTTTTCCTGGTCCTGGCATTTTCAATCCGCGTATACGGACAATCAACCCAACAACATAAAGTTGATTCGGTATTTCAACTTGTAAAACAGTATTATAACGCCAGGCAACCCGATTCGATATATGCCCTCGCCGGCGAAAAATTCCATGCGGCACTTACACCCGAGACTTTCCGATATGTTTGTACCAGCCAACTTTTCCCTATTGGAGCCATAAAATACGCTTCGCTGATGAGTTTTGTGAACAATCAACTGGGAACCTACAAACTTGAATTTGAAACGACTAACCTTCAATTACAGATTACACTCGACGATAAAAACAAAATTGAATTATTCCTTTTTCAACCCTTTAAAAAGCAGGTAAGCGACAAACTTTACACCGTGGCATCTTCTAATTTATTAAGGACCGAGTCCGACAAAAAAGTTGACTCGGCCGTGCAATCCTATATCAAAAAATCAAACACCGTGGGTTTAAGTATCGGAATAGTACAGCATGGGAAAATAAGTACTTACAATTATGGTGAAACCAAACTGGGCAACCATCATTTGCCGGATGCAAATACGCTTTTCGAAATTGGTTCTATTAGTAAAACATTTACCGCTACGTTACTTGCCTTTTACGTTAATGAGGGGAAATTAAAACTTACAGATCCGATCATAAAATATCTACCCGACTCCATTGCCTCCAATAAAGCACTGGCTGATATTACTATTGAAACACTGAGCAATCATACTTCAGGCTTACCTCGCCTTCCTGACAATCTCGGCAATCATTCGATGGATCCTTTTGATCCCTATCGTGATTATAAGAAAAACGATTTATTTACCTACCTTAAAACTGCCCGGTTAAACAGTAAACCTGGTGAAAAGTACGCCTATTCCAATCTTGCAGTAGGCTTGCTGGGTACTATTCTAGAGCAGATAAGCGGCAAAACATATGAACAAATGGTTGAAGAAATTATTTGCAAACCATTAAATATGAACAATACTGCCCAGCATTTAAGTGCAGCACAGCAAGCAAAGTTTGTTACCGTTTATAATGAAGAAGGCAAAGAAACCCCGGCATGGAATTTCGCAACGCTAGCGCCCTGTGGTGCGTTGCGTTCAACCGTGAATGATCTGCTGAACTATGCAGCTGCACAAATGTCAACCAATTCGGTCGATAAGTTATCAGGAGCCATCGCCTTAACACTCAAAGTAACCTTTAGCGATAAAGATCTGCAATTGGGCCTAGGCTGGCATATCATTAAGATTGGCGGAGTAGCCTATTATTTTCATAATGGAGGCACTTACGGATGCAGCAGCTTTTTGGTATTTGATCCACAGAAAAATTTTGCGGTAGTATTACTTTCAAATTCAGGCGAAAGCGTTGATGCTACCGGAGCGGAGATAGTGAAAAAACTACAACAGAAATAGTACCGGGTTTTATTTTTGCTCGCCTTTACCGGAAGCCTTCACCCGAACGTTCGAGCCATTCCGTATTTCGTCAGAAGCTGTTTTTACAATCTGATCGCTTGGCTTTATATCGCCGTAAACTTCCAGTTGGTCGGCAGAAGCTGCGCCTTTTTTCACTTCAACCCATTGGGCTTTATTATTGCTAACCCTGATAACAAATATCTTTTCGGTAGAGGATACAACAGCCGATTTCGGCAGAATAATTACACTGTCGCGCGACGGAACCGGAATATTTACATCAGCATACATACCAGGCAAAAGCTTTTTGTCCTTGTTGTAAACATCCATTTCTAAACGTTCGGCTCTCAGTTTCTCGTCAAGCGCACCAGCCAGTCGTTTTACCTGCGCTTTAAATTTGCCGGAAGGTATTGATTTGACAGTAAAAGTCACTTCACTTTTATTACTTAAACCGCCGGTATAAGCTTCTGGCACTGAGATCACCAAACGCATTCGTTGCTGATCTTGTATAACAAATAAAGGCACGGCACCACCCTGTCCAGGTCCTACATACGCTCCCAGGTTAACATTACGCGATGTAACAACACCATCAAACGGGGCTCTGATCTGCAAATAATCAAGATTTGCAGATGCTGCCTTATAATCCGATTTTGCTGCATCAACATTAGCCAGATCGGCATTCTTTTTTGCTTCGGCTTGTTCAAGGTCGTTCTCTGATACTGTTCCGGGTGTTTTACTTGTATTTAACAAACGGTCATAGGTAGCCTTACTTGCAATGTATATCGCCTCCTGCTGCTTGATACGCGATTGCAGTGCTGCTATCTGCGAATTAATTTCAGGTGCCTCCAAAGTGGCAAGCAGATCGCCGGTATGAACCTGAGTACCAATATCGGCGTTCAATTTTTTAACATAGCTATTGATTTTTGCAAAAAGATCTACCTGTTGAAAAGGGATCAGTTCACCGGGTACAGATATCGATGCTGCTAACCTACCTTTAGATGCGGTGATCAACTCCACACTCGGTGTATCCAGGGCGGCTTCCTGCTTTTCAGTTTGTGCGATCTCTTCCTTTTCTTTCTTGTCCGAACAGGCAGTCAATCCTGCCAAAGAAAGTAATAACAGGGCAATCGTATAGCTATTTTTGAACATTTTCATGATGATGTGCTGGAACATAAAATTTACTTTCTATATCTTCCGGATCTAGTGACACGGATGCCGTCGAAGTATTGCCTTGTACCCAGGCAAAAACCTGTGGCAAAATAAGAACGGCAGCAAAAGTTGACGCCAAAAGCCCACCGATAACCGCCCTACCCAAAGGCGAGGTCTGATCGCCGCCTTCACCTAAACCTGAAGCCATCGGTATCATACCTACGATCATCGCCAAACTGGTCATCAATATAGGCCTTAGTCTTAATGCTACGGCTTCGCGGGCTGAACGCAGCGCATCGCCATTATGCTTGCGGAGTTCCTCGGCATTGGTCACCAGTAAAACGGCATTTGATATTGATACTCCCACAGACATGATCATACCCATATACGATTGCAGGTTAAGTGTTGCACCGGTAAACATTACCAGGAACATTGAACCTGCCAATACCGCCGGAACCGTGAATAATACGACAAATGCAAGTTTAAACGACTGGAAATTAGCCGTAAGCATCAGGTAAATCACCAATACAGCCACTACAAGGCCCCAACCAAGGCTGTTAAGTGTATCAGTAAGCGTGGTGCTGATACCGCGCGTTTGAATGGTTAATCCACGGGGTAATTTTCCCAGGCCATCAATGGCTTTGTTAACGTCTTTCGCTGCGGTACCGAGATCGATCTTGTGGAGATTCGCCGTAACTGTCAGCATAGGCAAAGCGCCCTGGCTATCATCTTCGCCATAAGTGGTATCTGGTTTGATAGAAGCAACGTCGCTTAAAACCGGCCGGGCCTGATTTGGATTGACCGGGATATTACCTATATCACTCAAACTGGCCATTTGATATTCAGGTATTTCAACCTGTACGTTGTAGGCAAGGCCTGCTTTCTGATCAAGCCAAACATTCTTTTCGGTATACCGCGATGATGACGTGGCCGCAATAAGTGAACGGGATACATCCGTCATATTTAAACCTAACTGTGCGGTTCGGGCGCGATCAATATTGATTTCTATCGACGGATATTTGTAGGGTTGACCGATCTGTACGTCGCGCAGATAGCTGATTTTACGGAGGCGGTCAACAACTTTTAAGGCATAAGCAACATTTTGAGGCTTATTTTTGCTCACCACAGATACTTCTATCGGTGTGGGTGAACCCTGACTCAATATCTTATCTGTTAATTCAATAGGTTCAAATGAAACTCTCACCGAAGGTTGTGCCTGCCGGATTGCGGCACGCAAGCGTTCTTTAAGGTCGTCCAGGTTAACCTTGTAACCATCGCGCAGGTTTACCTGCAATACCGCTTCCTGCGGCCCAGCCATAAACAGGTAGATCGGACTTGTAGAGAACTGACCCGGGTGCTGGCCTACCATTGCTGAGGTTACCCGGATATTATCTTTACCTACTATTTTTTCAAGTTGATGTATCACATCAAGCGTTATCAGTTCTGTACGTTCAAACCTGGTACCATCGGGTGCCCTTAAACGAACCTGGAGGGTGCCTGAATTTACCTTGGGCAATACATCGCGCCCTATAAAAGTGAACATGAGGAAGGCAAAACCCAGTGCAGTAACTGCATAAAAGCTGACCCAGAACCTGCGTCTGGGCATCATCCAGTCGATGCGCCCCAGAAACCAAATCCTGAAATGATCGAACCTGCTTAGCTTATGATCTTTGCCTCCTTCGGTGGCATTTTTTACAGCCAGTTCTTTTTGTTCCCAGGCTGGTCCTTCATCATCAAGTGCAAAACCATCGGCATGGCTTTTGTCCTCATGTTTGTTAACCATCATCCAATTGGCCATTACCGGCACGAAGGTTTGCGCAAGAATATAGGAGGTCACCATCGAAAACCCTATGGCTAGTGCCAAAGGCAAAAATAGTGCGCCTGGTATGCCAGTCATTGTAAAAGCCGGAGCAAATACAGCAAGGATACAGAACAGGATCAGCAATTTAGGAAAGGCAATTTCTTTACAGGCATCCCAGATAGCTAATGCTTTAGGTTTGCCCATGTCGAAATGCTGGTGAATATTTTCAATAGTTACCGTAGATTCATCAACCAATATACCAATCGCCAACGCAAGACCACTCAAAGTCATGATATTGATGGTTTGGTGAAACAGCCAAAGGAAGAATATACCAGAAATGATACAGGTAGGTATGGTCATGATCACGATCAATGCCCCCCTCCTGTCGCCCAGAAATAATAACACCATTAAACCGGTCAGTACAGCGCCAATAGCACCTTCTTCGGCAAGGCTCTTTACAGCATTGATCACATAAACTGATTGATCGAACACATAAGAAAGCTTAACATCCGGAGGTAACACAGCCTGAAAACGTGGAATTGCTTCTTTTAAATTTTGCACTACATCCCATGTTGAAGCACCTGCTGACTTGGTGATAGGCAAATAAACGGAGCGTTTACCATTCACCAGTGCATAACTACCGGTAATATCTGCGCCATCTTCAACTGTTGCTACATCATGGATAAATAAAGTTTGCACACCATTTTTTATCAGCGGTATATCACCAAAATCGCTGATCTTACCAAGCGTGGTATTGGTAGGTGTCAGGTAATTAAAATCGCCAATGCGCACGTTTCCAGCCGGGGTATTTTGGTTATTGTCCCTGATAGCCAGCACAAGCTGATCGGGAGTCACATGGTGTGCACGCATTAATTCAGGATCGGCCTTGATCACAACAGTGCGCACGTTACCCCCAAAAGGTGCCGGTGCCACCAGACCGGGTATTGAAGTAAATTGCGATCGCACATAAACATTGGCCAAATCCAGTAATTCGTTATTTGATCGTGTGGGACTTGTTAATACTAATTGTCCAACAGGCAATGTAGAAGCGTCAAAACGAAGAATAAATGGCGGTTGTGATCCCGGTGGAAATATAGCCTGGGCCCTATTGGTATAGGCCGTCACCTCCGCGGCGGCCTGTGCCATATTAGTACCTTCGTAAAAAGTAAGTTTAAGTAATGACAAACCGGCAATATTGCGCGTTTCGATGCTTTTTACACCTGAAACATACAGGAGGAGATTTACATATTGCTTCCCAAAATATGCTTCCATCTGGTTAGGTGTAAACCCACCATAAGGGTGCGAAATATATATAACGGGCAAATTCAGATCCGGGAAAATATCGATCTTAATTTTTTCAACTGCAAAGATCCCTGCAAAAAACAGTCCGGCAACAATCACCAGTATCGTAATTGGTCTCCGCAGTGCTCCTTTAATTAATCCCATTTAATCGATTTTAATTCCTTTAAAAATTATTGATAAATACCCCAAAATCACCTGTAGCAGCGGCTTTGTACAATACGGCCTGCCAAACGTTGTTATTGGCTATATCACGATCAACTTCGGCACGGTTCAGGGTGTAAAGCGATTGGGTAAGGTCAACGATATTAGCCAGGCCGTTTTTATATAAGGCCGACTTCTGTACATAGGCATCCGAAGCTGCTTTCACCTCTATTGGTACCTCATGATAGTTTTTGAGCGCACTAGCTATCCTGCTTTCGGCCAAACTTTGCTGATTGCGCAATTGCTGATCAACCAGATCGTATTCATGCTTGTATTGTTCGGAAATATACTGTTGCGATCTCACCTGATTGCGAACGCGTAACGTGCTGGTTAAATTCCAAACCAACCCTACACCAAACAAATAATTATATCGCGTTGGATCGGCTCCGCTACCGTAACTGCTACTGTAAGCACTCTGATCGCTGCCATATCCGGCGCTAAAGCCCGAGCCCCTTCCCTGGTAAACACCAAACAAAGTAAAAGTTGGATAGGCAAGGGTTTTAAGGTATTTAGCTTGCTCATCACTTACAGCAATGCGGTTATTATAAAACTGCAAAATAGGGTGCCCTGCAGTGCCCAGGATTGCTGCCTTGTCGGCATTTTCGGGTGCTTTGGTAACAAAAACACTATCAAGTAAAAAGCTTTGTGAAGTTAAACCCAAATATTGGGCCAGCTGGTTGCTCTGATCAAGAACAGTTTGCCGGGCCGTTGTCAGTGCAATGCGTGCACTTGAAACTTCGGCATTGGCGAGTGAGGAATCTACTCCCGGATTCAAGCCGTTTTTTACGCGTGCAATTACTACTTTTTGCAGCTCAATACTCCGGTTTAGGTTATCCTGCTGAGCCCGGGCAAGTTGTTGGGCTGCCAAAAGATCGAGATATGCCGCCGCAACTCTTACCTGGTGTTGAAACTGTTCCTGCGCCAGATCGCTTTCATTTTGGGTAACCAGGCGATTCTGAACTTTTATTTTTTCAACGGAACGGCCAAAAGCAAAAAAGTCCCAGTTAACATTAGCAAGATACAGTGAGCCAAATGCTGCGTTCCAGTTTTGATGAGGCAGCGATGGCCCTGCCGAGGCAACACTCAGACCTTTATAACCATAAAGCGGCCCAGTTTGCCCATTTACAGTGCCATAATCCTGTTGCGCTGACAAGCTAAAATCGGGCAAGTATTCAGACTTAACCTCGGCGAGGCTAGCTTTGGAAGCGTTAAGCTGACTGGTTTTTGCTTTTATTGAACTATAATTTGCCAGTGCTAATTGCTCAGCATCCTTGATAGTAAGTACTTTTTGTTGCGCATTAGAGGAACTTACAAAACCCGAAAATAATAACCCCAATAAAAAGCACTTAAAAAGCAGTCTGGGCATATTGTGTATTTTTGACACGACAAAAATATAACATATTCTGCTTTTTT
>CAISPD010000156.1 GCA_903887275.1 uncultured Mucilaginibacter sp. | reverse complement strand
TTTAGCGCTCTGCAGCGATGTAATGTATTGATGCATTGAAAACTCCCATTGCTAAAGCGTGTAAGGAAACACGCGCCCCGCTCAAATTTTGCTGTTCGTTCGCTTATTCCGGCTGTTCAGGAAACGCTCGCCAGGTCTAAATCACTCCCGGCGCAATAGCTAAATCTGCCCAATAGCTCAATTCTAAGGCAATTCTAATGCCCTGCAGCCATCAACTTAAATGGTTAGCCCTACCTTTGATCAACCCCGATTTAAACTACTTCCAACGATTGAAAACATGTTTTGCCTCCGGCAAATCAAATCGTGATTGATAATTACAACATCAATTAATTAATATTTCCAGATTCCGATAGCTGGTGGTTTTTAAAACAGTGTAACGGTTTTCCTGTTCCATACGTATTACTGCCTGTCAACAACAGCCAACTATTGCAGTAGATCGCATAAAAATGATTTATAAAGAAGCCCTATTGAAAGACATTGTCTATATTATTCAAGATCCTGCCGAAAACCTGGAGCTTATTGCTGAAGCTGCATTTCATTGGAACTGTCAATTGGTAAAGTCATTCAATGCCGATACAACTATACTTACCGAACTCGGCAGTCTGAAGCCAGAACTCATTTTTATCACCGAAAAGGCACGAAATCAGGTAGCCGACTATGATATGGCAAAAATTATCCGATGCTTTTCACAAACCCGTAACATACCGCTTGTTATTGTTAGCGATCAGATAGAAAAAGATGGCTTCGATTTTAATTATCTAACCCTTCCACAAAGCAAACATGCTGTAAAATTGCTATTTGAAGACTTAATTGGCTTCAGACCAAAACAGCCCGCCGAATTGGTTCTCGTTTAAATCTTCGTATTAGCCAGCCTTTTGGCAATTGTGTTCATTTGGCAATAGTGAATCTGAATTCCCACACCCGCACAGGCGCCTTTCAACCAAAGCTAAATTCCCTGCTGACTAAAATCAGCTTTAAAACTGTTATTGGTCACAAATTATCGCTTCAGTCCGCAGTAATTTCGGGCGCTAAGCTTTAAATTAGTGCGGGCAAGTTAATACGCTTGAAAAATCCGCGCTAAAGGCAGTCAAATTTATTTTTATATCAACAGCTGATGCTAAAAACCGTTTTCATTACCAGTACAGAAGCGCATAGTGGCAAATCCATTATTTCTATAGGTCTGGTTAATATGCTGCTGGGTAAAGCGCAGAAAATAGGCTACTACAAGCCCATTATAGACCAGAATCATCCGGCTCACCGCGATGATCATATTGATACCATGCTCCGCCATTTTGATCTGCCAATGGCTTACGATGATACTTATGCTTTTACCTGGCAGGAAGCCATGACCAAAATTGACACGGAAAGCCAGGGCGAGATGATCGATACCATCATCCGCAAGTATAAGCGCCTGGAGGATCAATATGATTTTACCGTGGTTGAAGGCACCGATTATCAGGGTGAAGGTGCGGTATTTGAGTTTGATATCAATGCGCAGATCGCAAAGAACCTCGGTGCACCGGTCATCATTGTCATTTCGGGCGATGATAAAACTACCGAACAGGTTATCAATTCGGCTTTATCTGCTTTGCATAATTTTACTGCCCGCGAGATCCAGGTGCTGGCAATTATCGCTAACAAGATCAAACCTGAAAATGCGAAATCTATCAAAAGTCAATTGAGGAAACAGGTGCCCGCAGGCATATTATTGACCCTGATTGAAGAGGATAAGCGACTGAAAAGTCCAACTATCAAAGAGATCAATGAACTCTTAAATGGTAAGATCTTATTTGGCGAGGAGCACCTGGCTAACCAGGTAGATCATTTTGTGACAGGTGCTATGCAGGTGCCGAACTTTTTGAACTATTTAAGCGAAAATGTAATGATCATTACCCCAGGCGACCGGGGCGATATTATTATCAGTGCCTTGCAGGCAAATATGTCTGCCAGCTACCCTAAAATTGCGGGCATTGTACTCACCGCTGGCTACATGCCCGAAAAGCCGATATTGAAGCTCATCAAGGGTTTGCCAACAGTTGTTCCTATCATCGCTGTACAATCCGGAACTTTTGAAACCAGCAATATTGCCGGCGCTATCCGGTCACGGATCAGCGCAGACAATACCCGTAAGATTCGACTGGCGATAGATACTTTCGACAAGTGTGTCAACCTGACCGAACTTGAAAAAAGCCTGATAACACTAAAACCATCGGGAATAACCCCGCGGATGTTTCAATATCAATTGACGCAATGGGCAAAACGGATCAAAAAACACATTGTCCTGGCTGAAGGTAATGATGAAAGAATATTGAAAGCTGCTGCCCGCTTGCTGAGCCAGGATATTGTAGATATCACCTTATTGGGTGATGCGGCCGAGATCAATAAAATTATAAACCATTTAGATATCCGGCAGGAACTAAGCAGGGTTCGTATTATCAATCCGGCGAAAGACGAGCGTTATCACGATTACGTTGATACCCTCTATGAACTGCGAAAGAATAAAAATGTAACGCTTGAAATGGCACGGGATCTGATGACCGATGTATCCTATTTCGGCACCATGATGGTCTATAAAGGTCATGCCGACGGCATGGTTTCCGGCGCAGTAAACACAACACAGCATACCATCAGGCCGGCGCTGCAGTTTATAAAAACTAAACCCGGAGTATCTTTAGTTTCATCGATATTTTTTATGTGCCTGCCCGACCGTGTTTGCATTTTTGGCGATTGTGCCGTTAATCCAAATCCAACTGCCGAACAATTGGCCGAAATTGCCATATCATCAGCAGAAAGCAGCGAGCGGTTTGGTATTGAACCCAGGATCGCGATGTTATCCTATTCATCAGGAACTTCAGGTGAAGGCGAAGACGTGGAGAAAGTGCGCAGGGCAACGGAAATTGTCAGGAAACACAGTCCAAAGCTCAAGATAGAAGGACCCATACAATATGATGCGGCAGTAGACCCTGTTGTAGGCCGGAATAAACTGCCGGGCTCGGAAGTAGCCGGACAAGCAAGTGTTTTAATTTTCCCCGATCTTAATACCGGGAATAATATCTACAAAGCCGTTCAGCGCGAAACCGGTGCTCTTGCAATTGGTCCAATGTTACAGGGGCTACGTAAACCAATAAACGATCTGAGTCGCGGCTGTACTGTCGACGATGTATTCAATACCGTTATTGTTACCGCAATTCAAAGCCAGGATCTCAACTCATAAAATACCGGGGATGAATATTTTTGTTATCAACTCAGGCAGCAGCTCTATTAAATACAGGCTATATCGGATGCCGGAGGCTTTACTCATTTGCAGCGGACTGGTTGAGCGTATCGGTCAGGACGGCTCTGGCATCACCCATAAAACCTTTTTTGGAAATCAGGAAAATGTATATAGCTATCGATTGGATATCGCCGATTACGAAGCTGGCCTGGAAAAAATAAACCAATTGCTAACCGATCCCGGGTTTGGTGCAATAGAAAGCGCCAGTGACATACCGATCGTGGGGCACCGTGTGGTACATGGCGGAGAAAAATTTTCTGACCCAACCAGGGTAACGCCAGCTGTAAAAAGCGATTTGAAATTTTTGTTTCAACTGGCACCGCTGCATAATCCACCCGGTTATCGCTGCATTGAAGTTGCTGAAAAAATATTTTCTGAAGCTGTACAGGTAGCGGTATTTGACACAGCCTTCCACCAAACCATGCCAGCAAAGGCTTATCGGTTTGCCATTCCCAACGCGCTTTATTCAGAACAAAACATTCGAGCCTATGGCTTTCATGGTACCAGTCACAAATTTGTTTCCGAACAGGCAGCCAATTACCTGAAACGGCAAGATCTGAAACTCATCAGTATTCATCTGGGTAATGGATGCAGCATTACGGCGGTTAGAAATGGCCAATCGGTTGATACCAGCATGGGCTTTGGTCCGCTAAGTGGTTTGATCATGGGTACGCGGTCGGGCGATATCGACCCTACGGTTATATTTTACCTGGTTGAGCAACTGGGCTATACATTAGCGCAGGTAAGTGATATACTCAATAAGCAAAGTGGCGTTTTTGGTCTGACCGGCTTCAGCGACACCCGCGATATTACCCGGGCCCTTGAAAAAGGTGACCCGAATGCGCAACTGGCCTATGACTTGTATTGCTACCGGATAAAAAAATATATAGGTAGTTATGCTGCTGTACTCAATGGCATAGACGGTATAATTTTTACCGGGGGCGTTGGCGAAAACAATAAACTGGTAAGAGCAATGGTTTGCGCTAATATGAGCTACCTGGGCCTGAAGCTCGACCCTGAAAAAAATAATGCCCCTTTAAGTGGCATCAGCGAGATAGGAAGTGCCGAAAGCGACGTAAAAATACTGGTAATACCAACAAATGAGGAACTGGAAATTGCCCGGCAGTGTTTTGAACTGGTTAAAAACAGCCGGAATTAGCCAAATCCCAATTTATATAAAACCCATAGGCTGAATAAGGCTTTTTATCGTGACCCGAAAATAGTTTAGTGGACACTCTCCACACGATAGCTGCGTCCGTTAAGGCTGAATTCATCACCAGCTTTTCGGCCTGCCAAATGGGTGCCGATAGGAGAAGCAGGTGAAACCGCAAAATAAGCTTTACCATCTACCTGAAAACTTCCGGCGCTTATAGCCAGGTAAAATGCACCGTTGTTGGTGATGATCAGGCTTCCGGGCTCGGCGCTATGGTGCAAAACATGGGCATTTATCCTGCTGAGGGCTACCATCAGTTTATTGGCTTCATTCAATAGTAACTGGCTGCGGTCTGTCTCCTGCTGCATCATTTCGCGGCCGGTCTCATATTTGTCGCCGGCACTGCTTTTGGTTTCCTCTATAGCAGCATACTGCGCATCGGCAATGCCTTGCCTGGCCCCATCTATGCGCACCTGCACATAGTCAATACACATTTTATACAAACGTTCTTTCAGGCTAATCATGCTACGCAAATATTTTAAAAAAAGACGATAAAATAGTGGTGGTACAAAAAGAAATACGGGCTTTGCCGAAATTAAATAGCAATATCCCGTCCGGGTCTGGGATCATCTGCAGAAATAGCCAATTCGGGGCACCTGATATAGCTGGCATACCATTGAATGGCCCCTACAATTTCCTGGGCTTTCTCAGAGGTAACGTCTATACTCTCAAAGGCAAACATACTGCCTCCGCCTCTTCCATACAATTGTATTTCGGTACTATCAGGATGAAATGGCTCGTCATCAAGGCAAAACACCTTTAACCGCAGGCCCGATTGGCGTGAATGGATAACATCCCTGCAGGGATTGTGCGGATCGGTGGCCAGTAAGTATACATTGCTGCTCATAAAGCTCAAACAAATTTTGCAACTGATAGTTTGAACGAAAATAGCAGTTTAAAAATAAGGCCGATCAGCAATATTAATTGGAAGTATCCCGAAAAATATTTTAAACTAAATATTTTTCGGGATAGTGAAAAAAGTAGCTAAATGTTATGAAAAAAAACACCGATGTGGAAAACTCAAAGGTTTAACGACAATAAGTTTTAATCTGAGTCAATTAATTAAATTACAAGCAAAATTGCTCTTTAAATTACGTCAGACCGATGATTATGTGGGCTTACCCGCTTCATAACTATATTGGTAACTGGTTTTACCACCAGCGGAATTTTTTCTATCCTTGTTTCGCTGGTATCTAATCCAAATGCCTTAGCCTCGGTTTGTGCAATTTTCTTGATCGCAAAATAGCTATTCAGGATAAAGCTTTCCCGTACGCTGAACTCATTGTTATAAGACAGGAATTTTTCGATGATCACAAACTGGAAGTCGGCGGTCTGGTTAAATTTGCGCAACGACTCGTAACGGCTCAGGATGTCAACTTCATTCCGGCTCACCATGTCTTCTACAACCTTGCGGAACAACACATTGATACGAGGTTGTATCCTGAATCCGAGGCGGAATTCAACCCTGATCACTTTACCATGCTCAATTTCCTCTACACTATATTCCATCGTGTATGGGTCGTCCATTCGTTCAATATGCAGGAACCAATAAGTATCTGCGCGTTTTGGCTTACGGCTGAGGATAGAATAGAATATTTTTTCTTCTATCTGTTTACTGTTATTGGCCTTGGTAAGATATACCAGGTGGGTAGCAAATTTCGAAACTGACTCATCTGCACTCAGCGCATTCAGCAAAGGCAGCTTTGTTTTCAGGTCGACAAAGTGCAGGAAACGGTTGGTAATCTTACGTGCTTTGAACCAGGTATACATGGTAAATATCAAACCAAATTCAAACACCAGGAAGAATAAACGTTTAAGGATCTTAGGCGAGTTGGATATAAAGAATGATGACTCAGTGCTGATAAAAATACACAGGATAAGCACCACCAGCCATACCGGCCAATGCCGTTTGTAACGCATATAGTATGACATTAGCAGCGTGGTCATAAGCATCGCAATAGTGATTGAAAACCCGTAAGCTGCTGTCATTGCTTCTGATTTCTGGAAATATAGCGTCACAGCCACACAGCCCAGGCACAATACCCAGTTAATTGCAGGAATATAGATCTGACCACGGATATTGGAAGGATATTTAACCGTGATCTTAGGCCACAAATTCATACTAATAGCCTCGCTGATGAGCGTGAATGAGCCGCTGATCAATGCCTGACTGGCGATAATGGTTGCCAATGTTGCAATGATCACACTTGGTATCAGGAAGAAGTGAGGTACAATAGCGTAAAATGGGTTGACGGAATCAAATTTTATCTCGGAAGCATGGTTCAATACCCATGCACCCTGGCCCAGATAGCTTAACAGTAAAGTGATCTTAACAAATATCCAGGTAACCTGTATATTCTTGCGTCCGCAATGGCCAAGGTCCGAGTAAAGCGCTTCGGCACCCGTGGTACACAAAAACACGGCTCCTAACAGCCAGAATGCGCCAGGGCGGCTCCACAGCATGTGTGCCGCATAATAAGGATTAAGTGCTTTAAAAACGCTTGGGTAATGTATAATTTGAGAAGTACCAATAGTGCCGATCATTACAAACCAAACCAGCATTACCGGCCCAAAAGCTCCGCCCACCACCTTGGTTCCGAACTGCTGGAACAGGAAAAGCAGGAATATGATACCCAGAATAACCAGAATAGTAATTTCAGCTCCCGGTTTCATGGTATCAGCAAGGCTGGGAACCTGTCCGAGGCCCTCAATAGCCGAAGCTACTGAAATTGGCGGTGTAATGATACCGTCTGCCAGCAACGTACCTGCTCCAATAATAGCGGGTATTGCCAACCATTTACCATACCTGCGCACCAGGGCATAAAGCGAGAAAATACCACCTTCGCCGTGGTTATCGGCCTGGAGCGTTATAAATATATATTTAAATGTAGTTTGAAGCGTAAGCGTCCAGAAGATGCATGATAAAACACCAAAAACAAACGGTTCGGTGGCATCTTTACCTTCGGTCATAAGCGTTTGAAACACATACAAAGGGGAAGTTCCGATGTCGCCGAAAATGATTCCAAGCGTGATCAGCATTCCAGCTGCTGATATTTTTTTTAAATGCGAGTCCATTCTATAGGGGCTAAAAAGCGCGCAAATGTATTTAATAAACTTTTTACCTACAACTTAGTTGTCAACACTCTCAGGCTAAATGATTTATAAAGACAATGGGCTTGGCATATTAAATTAACAAACGGATAATTTAAGTGTTCTTTAATGACATAAAAATTACATATTACCAAAATAAGCACCCTGCTTTTAAAATTTTATCAAATCTGAATTTTTTCTGTAAAAAACACCAGAACGTTAATTTTCAATAGCACCGGACTTATCTTAGATAGAAATGATAATTTTGGGCTTGTTAGCATCATTTATTTATGAGTTCTATTCATATACCCCGTCTTGATCTCGAAAACTATATCCATGGAAGCGTTGAACAACGCAAACAATTTTCGGACGATATAGGTAAGGCATTCAATGAAACCGGCTTTGTAACCATCACCAATCACGGTTTGAGTAAACAACTGATCGATCAATTGTATGAACAGGTCAAAGCGCTTTTTGCCTTACCCGAAGACGTAAAAATGAAATATGAGATCCCGGGATTGGCAGGGCAACGTGGCTATACCGGAAAAGGCAAAGAAACCGCCAAAGGTTTTACAGTACCCGACCTGAAAGAGTTCTGGCAAATAGGGCAAACCATTACCGGCGATGATATCAATATCGACGATTTCCCCGAAAATATACAAGTTACCGAACTTCCGGATTTTAACTCCATCACCCGCGAAGTTTATCAAAAATTAGAGGCCGCGGGTACCATTTTGTTAAGGGCTATTGCGGTTTATTTGGGCCTGCCCGAAGACTATTTCGACGATAAGGTGCATAACGGTAATTCTATCCTGCGTACACTGCACTATTTTCCGATAAGCGACCCGGACGCATTACCGGCAGATGCCGTGCGTGCTGGTGCCCATGAAGATATTAACCTGATCACACTATTGATCGGCGCCAGTGCCGATGGGTTGGAAGTGCTGACTCGCGATGGCGACTGGTTTCCGGTGAAAGCCCATGGTGAGGACGTAGTGGTAAATGTGGGCGATATGCTGCAGCGTTTCACCAATAATAAACTAAAATCCACCACCCATCGCGTGGTGAACCCGCCGAGGGAAGAAATGGGCAGATCGCGCTATTCGGTACCGTTTTTCCTGCATCCTAAATCGGATATGAGCCTGGCAAGCCTGCCTTCCTGCATTGACGCCGGGCACCCGAAACTATATAGTGATATGACGGCCGGTGAATACCTGGATGAGCGATTGAGAGAGATCGGCCTGAAGAAATAAACAAACCCAGGGCTTTTTAAGTCAATTTCTATGGTGGTGAAACCTTTACCGCATTCGGATGTTGGCACCTTAAATAGGCCATGGAAACGATAACAACTAATTTAGGACCAGGTGTATCCTATACTATCATTCCTGAAATTCAAGCCGACCCCGGTACAGCAATAAAGTTGTCTTATGTTTATGCTATTTACCGGGAATTTAGCGTGCAGGCAATTGATTGGGATGAAAATGCTTATATACCCGGCGAAAAGCAGGTTGATGACAATTTCCGTGGGCACATCTCGATAGAAGAACCGGGTAATATTTTTGTTTACAATCCGGGGAATGGAACTGCCCTGACAGCCGCCGATTTGCAGGAACTGATAGAAGTTATTTGTCATTACCAGCATCATTGGCATTTTTCAGAGGCCAACTGAGCTTGCTTAAGTCTTATTACTGTTAAATTTGACAAAGCTGCTTACCTTTACCTATTACTTACTTAACCGGCATACTATGGAAATTAAACGCATCGGCACTCAAGCATCAGCCAAAGGGCCCGCTGAATATTTTACCGGCACAGTACGGATAGATCCATTGAATAGTCCGCCGGAGCCAGCCCGCGTTGCCATGGCGCTGGTAACTTTTGAACCGGGTGCACGTACTGCCTGGCATACCCACCCCCTGGGTCAAACGCTTATTGTAACCGCAGGTTGTGGCTGGGTACAACGCCTTGGCGGACCAAAAGAAGAAATACATCCCGGTGACGTGATCTATTTTGAACCAGCTGAAAAACACTGGCACGGTGCTACTGCTACAACCGCCATGAGCCATATTGCTATCCAGGAAAAACTAAACGGTTCGCCGGTTGACTGGCTGGAACACGTTAGTGACGAGCAGTATTTTATATAACCCCAGCCAGAATAGCTACAAATTTTACTGCATTGGCGATATTCGGGCATTTTCAAATCCGGGCCATTCGCCGAAACTCGCTCGCATGTGTTCCTGATGCCTAATATTTTTCTAATTATTATCAATATTGGCTGATAATACCGATAAATTAATTTGCTGAAAATCAGCATATATATATATATTTATA
>CAISPD010000155.1 GCA_903887275.1 uncultured Mucilaginibacter sp. | reverse complement strand
TCTTGAGTTGATATTGATCAATACCGAAGGGCAAAGAAATATCATCATGGATCTTTCGCAGATAAAATTTGCTGATTCATCAGGATTAAGCAGTTTGCTGGTAGGGCACAGATTATGCAAAAATGCAACCGGGGTATTTATTTTATCCGGGTTAAATGATGCGGTATCCAGACTGATCTCTATTTCACAGCTTGACAGCGTGCTTACTATTGTACCAACCACTGAAGAAGCCATCGACCTTATCTTTATGGAAGAAGTGGAAAAGCAATTGAAAAAGGAAGCGAAATAACACCTTTTACCGATTTCCCGATATGAAATTTGAAGTTACTATATTGGGAAGCAGTTCGGCTACGCCTATTTTTAACCGAAATCCTTCTGCACAGTCATTAAATATTAACGATCATCTGTATTTGGTTGATTGCGGTGAAGGAACGCAACAACAAATGCTGCGTTTTGATGTACGCTCAAGCAGGATAGACCATATCTTTATCAGTCACCTGCATGGCGATCATTACCTTGGCCTGGTGGGTTTGCTTTCGTCTATGCATTTGAACGGACGCACCAAAGCCCTGAAGCTTTTTTGCCCCGAGCCGCTCAAAGAGATCATCGATCTTCAATTAAAGCATTCCGAAACTACATTACAGTACGAGATAGAATACTTTTTTACGAATGCTGAAAAAGCCGAAATGATTTTGGATAATCCGGATATTACAGTAGAAAGTATCCCGCTGGATCATCGTATTCCCTGCACCGGTTTTATATTTAAGCAAAAAAAGAGGCTCCGCAAATTGATCAAGGATAAGATAGCAGCTTTGAATATTCCGGTTGAATTTTTTTCACCGATCAAAAAGGGTGCCGACTATACTGCTGCCGATGGCACGGTATACCCTAATAAAGACCTGACACTTGAACCAGAGCCGCCTAAGAGTTATGCCTATTGCTCTGATACGCAATATAACGAGCGCTATTTTAACCAGATCAATGGCGTGGATATGCTTTACCACGAGGCAACCTTTACGCATAGTATGCTTTCGCGTGCTGCGCTAACGCATCATACTACCGCTTTACAGGCAGCAGAGATAGCAAAATTAACAGCGGCAAAACGCCTGGTGATCGGCCATTTTTCGGCCCGCTACAAAACCCTGAATGAATTACTGGATGAAGCGCAATCTGTATTCCCCGCCACAGAACTGGCAATTGAAGGAAAAACCTTTATCATCGGGGAAGAGTAGAGAATTTTAAATTTGGTGATTTAAAAATTATTTATCTTTCTTTCCGAAGACAGAAAAGCTCACATAGCGTTTTGGATGATCCTTCAGATCAATAAATAATTTATTAAGGTTATTGGTCGCGCTATCCAGGTTTCGGTAAAGGCGGTCATCATTCAAAAGTAATCCCATTGATCCTTTCCCGTTATTGATCTTAGCCATAGTAGCCTGCAGGTCGGCAATGGCTTTGTTGGCATTTTCAAGCGTTTGTTTGATATTCGAATTCGCCAGATCGTTAGAAAAGCTTTCGGCGTTGCTGGCAATAGTGTTCAGGTGCGAGGTGCTGGTCTTCAGGTTGGCCGTAGTTGCTTCTGCGTTGGTTAAGATGCCATTGATATGTCCCGACTGTGAGCCTACCAGCGTATCGATCTTTTTGGTGGTGCCTTCAAGCGTATGAAGGGTATTGGCGATGCTTAAAAAACTCCTGTCAATATTCTTTTGAAAGTCGGGATTCATGATCTTGTTGATCGCCGAAAGAGATGAATCCAGCTTGCTGATCAGTTGTTCGGTTTTCTTTTGTATTGGTTGTAGACTTTCGGCAAGGCTACCCTGTACATCAGCCTCCAGTGTATCCCGGTCGGCAGCGAATTTTTTACTGTTACCCATCTGAAAAACAATAGCTTTAGAACCGAGCAGGTCGGTGCTTTCCAGCTTGGCTAATGTATTGTCGGGGATATTATACTGAGGCTCAATTTTAAATTCTACTATTGTACGGCCATCCGGCTGGAGGGTCATTTTTGATATATGACCTATCTGAAAGCCATTTACCAATACAGGTTTAGATACCGAAAGCCCTTCAACGCTGTTGTAAACAGCATAGAATCGGTTGGAAGCTGAGAATATGTCATTACCCCTCAAATAACTGTAACAGAGTATTAAAACCGTTATAGCTATGGTAGTTAGTACCCCTATTTTAGTTTCGTTTGATATCTTCATAGCATGTTTTATGTTGATTTAAGGTCAGTAATCAACGATTTAATATCAATTTTGTTTGTTAAAACCACCAACCTAACCGATAGCCTATATTCTATGATCAGCCACCCCAGGGTGAAAAACCCGTTTTTCTATCCGGCAATTAACTAAAATTATTTCAATGCCAAATACCCGATACCTGATACCCAATCCCAATTAACCAATGCCAAATCACCACCTTACTTCCCAACTTCTTCTACCTCGTCCTTGTATTTCTGGATAGCTCTTACAATGGATGCTACTATTTCGTCTTGTCCCTTTTCCGAATTCAGGTAGTCTTCATCTTCATGATTATTGATATAGCCCGTTTCAACCAATACTGAAGGCATAGCAGTATGGTCCAAAACTAAAACTACCTGTTCTCTTACGCCCTCGCTTCTTCGCCCGTCAACCTGTGTAAATTCAGTATTGATCAGATCAGCCAGATGTATACTTTGTTTACGATACTTATTTTTCATCTGGTTTAGCATAATGGCCGCCATTGGATCATCTGCTTTGTTTTCGCTTGAAGTTACTACCTGATTATCATCGCCAATTTCTTCGTTTTCACGTATGGCTTCATTTTGCGGACCTATACGGTCAGTGCTATAAACCAGCAAAAGAACACCCCGGCCCGAACGATCAGGCACTCTTACAGTCTTATAAACAGGTTTATGATGTTTATGACCTACAACTTCACGTATAGTTTTATCAGGCAGTGAATTACAATGGATAGAAATAAAAATATCCCCGTGGTTTGCGTTTGCGATGTCTGCACGTTTGCCCCAAAGAACATCATAATGATCCTGACGGGTCATTACAACTTTAACCTGCGGCAACTGTTTTTCTAAAGCGTCCTGCAATTTACGGGCTATTGCCAGCGTTACATTCCTTTCAAATGAATAAGTGCCAGGTGCACCCGGCGAAAAACGGCCACCCTGTGGTGGACGGTCGCCATGGCCAGCATCAACAACAATGGTCCTGATTTTGAAACCAGTGTCCGCAAGCCTTGTATTTGTTTTGGGGAAACCTGGATTTTTAAATGAAAAAAGCGTTAGATATACTATAAGTGTTGATAAACCCAAAATCAATTTTTTAGATGCCTTATTTTTCATTCGTTTTGTCTGTTCTTTTGGTGGCTTTAACGCTTCGTTATTATTCGCTCACTATTGTGATGAATAATGTGCGGGTTTCATTATTTTTGGGCGCTGTTAATATTAAGCAAAATTACTATTCATAATCGACTTTGAAATTCGTTAGCCTGTTTTTTCTGCCCGTATTCTTCCTTTTGGCCAACGTGACAGCATCTGCTAAAAATAGCAGCGTTATCGGTCGGAGGCCTGTTATTGACACCATTATTAAATTAGATAGTGCCAAATACCGGAAATTGCTTAAAGGTAAGAAATCTGAGTCGAATTTGGGGACTCAAAAAGCCGTTAACGATACCAATAAGAATAAAGGTGGCCTTAAATCAATGGTTACTGCACACGCCGAGGATTCAACCTATTATGATGATGTTCATCAGGTACTTTATCTATATGGAAAAGCAAGGGTAACCTATGAAGATTTTGAGCTCGACGCCGATTATATCAGGGTTGATGAAAAGCATAAGCTGATCTATGCCAGCGGAAGCATAGATCCGATAACCCGACGCTATTTGGGCCGGCCTATTTCTAAACAAAAAAAGGAAAAGCCGGTAATTTCAGATTCACTGCTATTTAATTACGATACCAAAAAGGGTAAGATATACAACGCGTCGTCTGATCAGGACGGGAATTTTATTTCGGGCGGGCAGATAAGGAAATTGAATGGCGATGATGCTGCATATGATCATGTTATCTTTAGCACCTGCGAATTACCCTATCCTGATACGCACTTTGGTATTGTGATAACCAAAGGTATTGGCGAAAAAAACCAGATATTTTCGGGCCCTGCATTCCTTGAAGTTGAGGGGATACCTTTACCCTTGGCAATACCTTTCGGCTTTTTTCCCAAACCGAATGCCCGTTCGTCAGGAGTGATAATTCCTACTTTCGGCGAGGACCAGAAATTGGGTTTTTACCTGCGGAACTTTGGTTATTATCTCGCCCTGAATGATTATGTCGACCTAACCAATACAGCCACACTGTATTCAAAAGGTTCCTACGAGGTAAGTTCGTCAGCACGTTATTTCAACCGGTATAAATATACTGGTACAGTTACATTCAGTTATAGCTCAACCAACTTAAAGCTTCCGGGCGATCCGCCGTACAAAGATTTTCATGTCGACTGGTCGCATTCGCAAAACCCCGGCGCAAACCCGGGTACTACCTTTACGGCATCCGTTAACGCAGGTACCTCGGGATTTTTCCAGCATAACCCGGCTACCGAAGGGTTCAATTTGCAAACGTTAATGGCAAACACTTTGCGCTCAAGTATTGCCTATGGTAAAACCTGGGCAGGAAGTCCATTCAATTTAACGGTTAACATTTCGCATAGTCAGGATCTCACCAACAAAACTGTAACCCTCGAATTGCCATCATTTAACTTTAACATGTCAACCATCAATCCATTTGATTCAAAAGATAGGGTAGGTACCCAACTTTGGTATCAAAAAATAACTGTTGGTTATAGTGTGCAAGGCACCAATAGGGTAAATAGTGTTCCTGAAGCCGAATTGTTTCAAAGCGCTACGCTAACCAAAAGGCTTCAGAATGGGTTTCAGCATAATATTCCTATCAGTTTCAATCAAACAATTGCCAAATACTTTCAGTTTAGCGCCAATTTCAACTACAATGAATATTGGTATTTCCAATCGGTCAAAGAGTCGTTTGCCAGGGGTAGCGTACCTGGCCGTGATTCGCTCGTTTATGATACATTGGCTGGATTTAAACGTGCAGGGCAATATACCTTTGGTGCAGCTTTATCAACCAAAATATATGGTTTAATGACCTTTAAAAGTGGAAGCCTGATGGCGTTGCGTTATGTAGCAACACCTTCTATTGGCGTAAATTTCCACCCGGATTTTTCTGATCTGAAATATGGATATTATCAAACCGCTGTAAGTAACGCAACGGTGCCGTACCAGATATCCAGTCAGCGTTATTCTATTTTTCAAAACTCAGTTTATGGTGGCCCCGGCGCAGGCAGGTCGGCAGCTATGACTTTTAGTCTGGATAATAATATAGAGGCCAAAGTGCGTCCTAAAAGCACTGACACCTCAACAGTAGCAAAAAAAATAAAGATACTGGAAGGGTTTACCATATCAACCGCTTACAATTTTGCGGCAGATTCATTCCGGCTTTCGCCGATATTTTTCTCCGGACACACCACTTTATTTAAAGATAAAGTGAACATCTCCTTCAGTGGAACATTCGATCCTTATATCACTGTTGTGCGTGACTCTATCAATAATGGTACAGTTATCAAGTATAAGGTTCCTGTTGATAAATACACGTTTCAGAACGGTAAGTTTCCATCGTTGGTACAGGCGAATGTTTCTGCAAGTGCCAGTTTAAATCCAGCTATATTTCACCCGCAGACGCAGCCCCAATTACCCGGTAGCAATTTACAAAACATGAACCCCGAACAGGCTGCCAAGCTGGCGCTGATCAATAGCGACCCATCGGCTTATCTTGATTTTAATGTACCCTGGAACCTTTCGGTTAACTACTCCTTTACTTACAACAATCAATATACGAGTACCTATGTCAGCAATACGCTGATGTTTACGGGAGATGTTAGTGTTACAAAAAATTGGAAAGTACAGTATACTTCTAATTACGACCTACGCAAAGGGCAATTAAGTAGTGCCACCTCATTTGGCATTTCCCGCAATCTGCATTGCTGGGATTTGTCGATGCAATGGCTTCCTTTTGGATATTATAAGTCGTACATGGTTACTTTAAAGGTAAAAGCAGCTATATTGCAGGACTTGAAGTTAACTAAGCGCAGCGATTACACCAGTAATCAGTATTACAATCCATATCAATAATGCAGGCAGAAATTATAACCATTGGCGACGAAATACTTATCGGGCAGATAGTAGATACCAATTCGGCCTGGATAGCACAGCAATTAAACATTATCGGGATACGTGTTAAACAGATTTCTTCTGTATCAGACGATCGCAACCATATTATTACCGCACTGAAGGAAGCGCACGAACGCGCTAACGTTATATTGATCACCGGTGGCCTTGGCCCAACCAAAGACGATATTACCAAAAAAACGCTCGCTGAATATTTCGGCACAAAATTGGTTCAGAATGCAGACGCTCTTGCCAATGTAGAAGCCATATTCAGGCGGTTAAGGGGAAATAGTTTTACCGAATTACTGGAAGTTAACAAACAACAGGCTCTGGTTCCTGAAAATTGTGAAGTGATACTTAATCGCAATGGTACAGCACCGGGTATGTGGTTCAACTATGATGATACCATTTATGTATCAATGCCCGGGGTGCCCCACGAAATGATGTATATGATGGAAGACCACGTACTTCCAAAGTTGAAATCAACCCTGAAACTTCCGCATATCATCCATCATACCATTTTAACTGCGGGAGAAGGAGAGTCGTACCTGGCTGAAAAAATAGCTGATATTGAAGATTCGCTTCCCCCTTATATTAAATTAGCCTATTTACCTAAACTCGGACAGGTTCGTTTGCGTTTAAGTGCCTATGGCGATAACGAAGACTTTTTAAAGCAAAAAGTTGAAGACTTTGCTGCCCGGATAACAGAACGTGTTGGAAAGGCAGTTGTTTCTCAGCAGGATATTCCCCTTGAAAAAGCCATTTTAGATTTTATGGGCGAAAGGGGTCTTACGCTTTCAGCAGCGGAAAGTTGTACCGGGGGCTATATTTCGCACCTGATAACGCAACATTCCGGCTCGTCAAAAGTGTTTTTTGGTGGAGCGGTTTCTTATTCCTATGAATTGAAGGAAAGTGTGTTGGGCGTGAAAAATGAAACACTATGGCAACATGGTGCCGTAAGCCAGGAAACTGTGACCGAAATGGTTGAAGGTGCGCTGGCAAATTTCAAGTCGGACTATGCCATTGCCGTAACTGGTATTGCGGGCCCCGATGGAGGCACCCCCGAAAAACCTGTTGGCACAGTTTGGATAGGTGTGGCGAAGGCGGGAAAAACGGTGACCAAAAAGTTTTCCTTTGGCAGTAAGCGCCGCCAAAACATCGAAAGAACTGCAATAGCCGCATTGAACATGCTGCATATTTTGCTGAATGAATTAAAGTAAATAAGTAATTTTGCCCTGTTAGTTTAAGATATATGGCTAAATACCAATTGTTACTGCCTAAAATGGGCGAGAGTGTTGCCGAAGCGACCATTATAAAATGGAATAAAGCGGTAGGCGATACGATCGATGCTGATGAGACAGTAATGGAAATTGCTACCGACAAAGTTGATTCTGAGGTTCCTTCACCGGTATCGGGTAAACTTGTTGAGCAATTAGTAAGGGAAAACGATGTGGTGCAGGTAGGCTCGGTGATCGCAATTATTGATACCGGAGGTGAAGAGGAAAAGCCTGAAGTTGTTGCACCAGTCGTCATCGAAAAGCCGGATGTGGAAACAAGCCCGGTTAAGGAAGTAGTTGATGAACCAGTAATTGCCACCGAACAAATACCGGGTATCGAACAATTAAAGGCTAATCCTGTAGTTGAACAGGAAATTACCGAAGTTAACAGGAGTTCGGGGAGATTTTATTCGCCTCTTGTAAAAAATATAGCTGCCCAGGAAGGTTTTACTCTTGAAGAACTGGATAAAATACCGGGAACGGGTGCAGAAGGTCGTTTAACTAAAGACGATTTGCTGAATTATATCCAAAATCCTGCTGCCTATAAGGCTGCAAACAGCCCGGTTACTGTATCTGAGCAGGCAAAACCAGCGCCCAAGGTGGTAGAAATAGCGCCGGAGCCAGTAACACCGGCACCTGTACAAACAGAACCCGAAAAACCTGCAGAGCCGGTTGCCCAACCAGAACAAAAGCTAGCACCTGCAGTTTCTGTTTCGGGTGGCGACGAGATCATTGAAATGGACCGTATGCGTCGACTTATTGCTGACCATATGGTGATGAGTAAGCAGACTTCTCCGCACGTTACTTCTTTTATTGAAGCCGATGTTACAAACGTTGTTCAGTGGCGCGATAAAGTTAAAAATGCATTTGAGAAGAAAGAAGGCGAAAAAATAACCTTTACTCCAATATTCATTGAGGCTGTTGCCCGTGCTATCCGTGATTTCCCTTTGGTGAATGTATCCGTTAACGGAAACCAGATCATCAAAAAAGCGAACATCAATATCGGGATGGCTACTGCTCTGCCAAGTGGTAACCTCATCGTTCCTGTTATTAAAAAGGCAGATGAGCTTAACCTTGTTGGCCTAACAAAAGCTGTTAATGATCTGGCAAATCGCGCTCGCAACAACAAGCTGCTGCCCGATGAAGTAAAAGACGGCACATTCACCATAACCAATGTTGGTTCATTTGGCAATGTAATGGGAACACCTATTATTAACCAACCGCAAGTGGCGATACTTGCAGTAGGTGCCATCAAAAAGAAACCGGCGGTTATCGAAACACCACAGGGTGATATGATCGCTATTCGTCACATGATGTTCCTGTCCTTATCCTACGATCATAGGGTAGTAGACGGTGCCCTCGGTGGAACTTTCCTCCGCCGCATCGCTGATTACCTGGAGAAATGGGATGTCAACAGGACGGTTTGATTGATCCGATATCGGGTAGTCGGTAGTTTTACTTTGGTAAGTAGATTTAATTAATCATTCTTACCATCACCATCATATCCTGAAAATCGTGTTCAAAAAATTGTGATCACTGAAATACCCAAACAAGCAATCTTTAAATAGCAAAAGGCTCCCGAAGGAGCCTTTTTTGTTCATAAACAAGCCGTAAAATTAGCCAATTTAAACAGCTTGTTTTTTAGCCGGAGCTAAACTGACCCCTTTCAGCTGATCGGCAAAGGCGATGAAGGCCTTTTCAGATATACGATGCTGGTTGTCGATCAGTTTTTGCAAATTGATTTTTCCGATAACATATTTATAATTTCCTGAATAATAACGTTCTTGTATATACTCAAATCCTAATGCCTCAACCAGATCATCATCCTCATAGCGGAGGTAAATATTGATCTCGATGTCATTGGTGAACTGCAGTTCTTTTCTTGATTTTGCTTTTTTATACTCATACTGGTATTCGTAACGCAAAGCAGCGATATCAGATAAAACGGCAGACCCTGTAGGGTGACCGCCTGCGCCCTTTCCAAAAAAGAATTGCTGGTCGGCAAAAGCAGCCTGTACTATAACGCCATTGTATTCATATTCAACATTGTACAGGAATTCTTTATCATTAACAAATTTCGGCAATACAAAAAGTGCTACATGCTGGTCGTCCAGTTCCTTGGCAACCGGTACCAGTTTGATCTTTAGATTCTTTTCGCGTGCGTATTGCAGATCGTATGCCGAAAGCGTTTGTATACCCAGGTTGAACACATCTTCCGGCTTTACGACGATGCCATAGGCATGGGCTGCCACTATCACCAGTTTGAATTTCGCATCAAAACCACCCACGTCCATGGTGGGATCGGTTTCAGCAAAACCCAGGTCTTGTGCCTGTTTCAATGCCGAAGCATAATCTAAACCTTCAATAAATCCTTTAGAAAGGATATAATTTGACGATCCATTGAAGATACCGCAAATTGAATGCAGTAATTCGTTGTCGTAATATTCTTCCAGGTTACGGATGATTGGGATACTACCACAAACTGATCCTTCATACAACAGTGATGTTCCATGCTGGTGCTGCAAATTGATCAGCTCTTCCAAATGATTAGCTATCATTTTTTTACTGGCCGATACCACGTTTTTGCCGGTGCTCAATGCTCTTGAAACGATCTCGAAGGCCGGTTCAGTTTCGTTGATCAGTTCAACAATAGTATTGATATCGGGGTTATTTAAAAGTTCATCACGGTCGGTAGTGAACAATTCGGATGGCAGCGAGCGTTGCTTGCTGTTGTCTTTTATACATATTTTGACGATCTCGATATTCAGATTTTTGGTTTTGATGATATCATGTAAACCCTGGCCTACTACGCCGAATCCAAAAAGACCAATAGTTAGTTTCTTACTCATGCTGATTGTTGTAGTTCTATAATTTTACCTTTTACGTCTGTCTTAAAAAATGATTGAATAACGTTTGTCAGAAACTCTGTCTCTATCAGGAAGCCATCGTGCCCGTAAAATGAGTCGAGTTCGGCAAAAGCCGCTTTCGGAATATGCCTGAATAGGAATTGTTGTTCTTCCAATGGAAAAAGCAGGTCGGTTTTAATACCGATCACCAGCGTTCGGGCTTTGATCTGGCTCAATGCTTTTTCTACGCCATTTCGCCCCCGTCCCACGTTATGTGAGTCCATCACTTTGGACAGGTACCAATAACTGTAGGCATTAAAGCGCTTAACCAGTTTCTCGCCCTGATAGTTCTGATACGACGAAGCTTTAAAATCATCTATTTTTTTATCGTCATCTTCCTGCTGTGTCAAGGCATAGGTTTTATAACCACGATAGGAGAGTAGTGCAATACTTCGGGCAACTTTAAGGCCTTTTGCACCACCATCGGGCTGGTTGGCAAAAAAGCTGCGATCTGTGGTGATCGCCATGCGTTGCGACTCGTTAAAAGCAATGCCCCAGGGCGAATGCTTTGCGTTGGTTGCGATTAAAATGAGGTTTTTGATCCGGTCTGGTTCAATGATCGACCATTCCATGGCTTGTTGTCCGCCCAGTGAGCCTCCAATAATGATATGGATGCTTTCTACGCCAAGGTGTTCGGCCAATAACTGATGTGCCTTAATAATGTCGCGCACAGAGATTTCGGGAAAAGACAGGTAATAGGGCTGTCCGGTGACCGGGTTGATACTCAAAGGCTGACTTGTACCATAAGGCGAACCCAGGATATTGGCGCAAACAATAAAATGCTCGTCGGGATTAAAATGATTCCCTTCGCCGAACAGTCCTTTCCACCAATCAAAAACATCTGAATTAGCGGTAAGGGCATGACAAACCCATACCACGTTATCCTTATTCTTGTTCAGCTTACCATAGGTGTGAAAACCTATTTCCAGTTGTGCCAGTTTTTTACCGGATTCGAGTACAAATTCTTGCTGATAATTAAATATTTGTAAGGTATTCATTTGGTTGCTTTGTTAAATAGGGAGCGACAATGTGCCGCTCCCTTCTCAACGTTTTTGTTTTTAGATTAAATCACCCATTGTTCTTCTTAACTCTTTCTCCTCTATTTAAAAAGAAAACGGCTCAGTCCTCCCAAAAGGGGAGTAAATTATTGCGATCAGCGCTTATTTGATCTTAGCAAACGCTTGTTCAAAATCAGCTTTGATATCGTCAATATGCTCAATACCTACGGCAACACGCAATGCATTTGGTGTAACACCTGCGGCCAGTTGTTCTTCATCAGATAGCTGCTGGTGTGTTGTTGCCGAAGGTTGAATGATCAAAGTCTTAGCATCGCCCACGTTGGCCAGGTGACTAACCAAAGTAAGACTGTCGATGAAACGACCTGCATCTTCTTTTGCGCCTTTTACTTCAAATGAAAGTACTGCACCAAATCCATTTTTCAGGTATTTCTTAGCCAGTGCATGGTAAGGTGAAGAAGCCAATCCGGGGTAATTTACTTTGGCTACCTGCGGATGCTGCTCCAGCCATTGTGCCAGTGCCAATGCATTATCAACGTGACGCTGAACGCGCAGAGAAAGTGTTTCTACACCCTGCAGGAACAGGAATGAATTGAATGGTGAAAGTGCGGGGCCAAAATCGCGGAGACCTTCAACACGGGCACGTATTATGAACTGGATATTGCCAAATGGACCACCAACTCCAAACACGCTCGAAAAAACCAGGCCATGATAACCTTCTGCCGGTTCGCTGAACTGCGGGAATTTACCATTTCCCCAATCATAGTTTCCTCCGTCAACTATTACACCACCAATGCTGGTACCGTGACCACCAATCCATTTTGTGGCAGATTGTACGACGACGTGAGCGCCGTGTTCCAGGGGACGGAATAAATATCCGGCTGCACCAAAAGTATTGTCAACGATCAATGGCAGATCGTATTTTTTAGCCAATGCCGCAATTTTTTCAAAATCAGGCACATTGAACTCCGGGTTACCGATAGTTTCAGCATAAATAGCTTTGGTATTATTGTCGATCAATTTCTCCAATTCTTCTGCTGAATCATCTTTAGCGAAACGGGCGTCGATACCTAAACGTTTGAAAGCAACTTTAAACTGGTTATAAGTACCACCGTAAATAAATGGTGATGATACAAAGTTGTCGCCTACACCAAGAATATTGTTTAAAGCAATAAATTGAGCCGCCTGTCCCGAACCGGTTGCTAAAGCAGCTACGCCACCCTCCAGGGCCGCGATACGCTTTTCGAACACATCCGTTGTTGGGTTCATGATGCGGGTGTAAATGTTACCAAATTCCTTCAATGCAAATAAGTTTGCACCGTGTTCGGCATTTTTAAATACGAAAGAAGTTGTTTGGTGGATAGGTACTGCACGGCTGCCCGTGGTAGGATCTGGCTCCTGGCCTGCATGTAATTGCAGTGTTTCAAATTTTAATGTTGACATGGCGTTACGTTTTTGTTTAAATTTTTTTTATTCAATTTTTTAATGAGTTTTTGCAAATAGCTAAAAAGCTGGTCTGATCCTTTGGGGGACACGCCTGAATTTCAGTCTCCGGAAATAAAGCGCGAACCGCGATCAACAGCAACAAATACACATAGACATACGGCATGAAACAAAACCGTACGATGATGTGAAGCCAGCAGCGGGCCTAAAAAATACTTGTTGAATGATGCAAATCAGACTTTTCATGGTTATTAATTTATATTTCCCGGAGATCCATTCTCCGGGCCAGGAATTGGCACCTTCTCATTTTGAGGGTTGCCAGCGGGTCGTTGAGCCTGATCTCTCGCCGCTTCTTTATAAATCAAAACCTGTTTGAGAGGAATTGATCGAAAGGTATTGCTACCAAATAATGTTGCGAATATAAGGGATAGCAAAGTAATTCTCCAAATTATATTTCTTTTTTGGGGAATAGGGCTTTTGCTGCGCGTCATTGGGTCATTGGTCATTTGGTATTAGGCATTAGGTATTAGGCATTGTTCAGCGGAATCAGTTAAATCAGACGCATCAGCGGTTCAGACAATTGGGTCATTGGGCATTAGGCATTGGTCAGTGGAATCATTTAAATCAAACGTATCAGCGGTTCAGACAATTGCTCAGCGCAATCAGTTTTCGGATAGCTAAATTGAATATTCCCACATTTAAATATTAGCTTTGATATCAAACCAAGTTCGATATGAAAAAACTATTTTGCCTTTTTATTGCAGTTGCTATGTTTTCTCTTGCGGCTAAATCGCAGGAGGTGCAACAGGGCTGGATATCTTTGTTTGATGGACAATCACTCAATGGCTGGAAGGTAGGAGATAATGCTGAAACGTTCTCTGTTAAGGACGGGATGATCATTGTACATGGTAAAACGGCGCACCTTTTTTATGTAGGTGATGTACTTGGCCACAATTTTAAAAATTTTGAATTTAAGGCTGATGTAATGACTCACCAGGGAGCCAACTCGGGTATTTATATTCACACTGCCTATCAGGAAAGTGGCTGGCCAGAAGTAGGTTACGAGATACAGGTGAATAATACGCATACCGACTGGCGCCGTACCGGCAGCGTTTATGCCATTCAGGATGTTAAAGAGGTTTTTGTAAAGGAAGCGGAGTGGTTCACGATGGACATCACGGTACAGGGTAAAAGGGTGATCGTTAAAATAAATGGTAAGGTGATCAATGATTATACCGAGCCCGACAACGTTAAGCGTGATGAAGGGGATGCGAAAAGGGTGTTATCAAGCGGAACCTTTGCGCTGCAGGGGCATGATCCTAATAGTTTGGTTTATTACCGAAATATTCTGGTAAAGCCGCTGCCTTAAATAGCACATTATTGCCTGCTGGAGCAACTCAAGTCAGGGCTTGTTCCAAATCGGCTATCAGATCGTCTATATGCTCCAAACCTACAGACACGCGCAATAAATTTTGAGGCGTCAGGGTATCAGGACCCTCTACCGATGCGCGATGTTCTATCAGACTTTCAACACCGCCAAGGCTTGTTGCCTGCGCAAATAGTTTTAATTTATTGATGACCTTTAAAGCTTCCGCCCGACTTCCTTTAACACAGAATGAAAGCATACCGCCAAAATAGGTCATCTGAGCTTTGGCTATATCGTGTTGGGGATGCGATTTTAATCCCGGATACAAAACCGAATCCACATTGGGATGCTTCTCTAAATAATTCGCTAAACCCACTGCATTATTTACGTGCCCTTTCATGCGGTAAGGCAGCGTTTTAATACTCCTTACCAGGTAATAACAATCAGTTGCTGAAGGGATGGCGCCTCCCAGGCTTTGAATAAGCCTGATTTTTTCCCACCATTCATCCTTCACAGAAGTTATCAGTACACCACCCATCAGGTCGCTGTGGCCGCCTATATATTTGGTAGATGAATGCATCACCAGGTCGGCCCCCAAAGACAAAGGTAGCTGGCATATCGAAGTAGCGAACGTATTGTCGACCACCACTTTGATCTGGTGTTGTCTGGCAATTGCAATAACTTTTCTGATATCGGTGATCTTCAGCAAGGGGTTGGACGGAGTCTCCAGCCAAATCAATCCGGTATTAGGTTTTAAATGTTGGTTTAAAGTTTGCTCGTCATTCACATCAATAAAATCAAACTCAAGTACCCCTGAAAACAAATTTTTAAGTTGATTGCGTAAGCCATGGTACATATCATCGGGGCAAATAACGTGCGTACCGGGTTTTAATGATTGAAAAACGCTCATGCCGGCAGCATTACCAGATGCAAAGGCAGCAGCATCCAAACCGTTTTCAAGTTCAGCCAGTACACGCTCCAATTGTTCGCGATTGGGGTTGCCCAGGCGGTTGTAGATATAACCAGCCCGATACGAGCCGTCTTCCTCGCGCAGGTAGGTAGTTGATAGTGTGATAGGTTGTATCACAGCACCAGTACTGATATCTTTTTGGTTGCCGGCATGTATAGCTATAGTTTCGATCTTCATTTAGCAAACTTAAAGTTTTAGCCGGGCAAAGTAAATGTTGCACCACGATTACATTAACATTTCCTATTTTTGCAGCAAAATATACCTGATGGAAGCCGGAAATAATTTAGCAATACTTATCCAGGATCCTGATCTTGATACTGATCTTCGCCAAATAGCCCAAAAAGTTCAAAATCACGAGCGCATCACTTTTGATGAAGGCGTTTTATTATATGAGAAAGCCGATCTGAGCTTTGCAGGCACACTCGCTAACTATATCCGCGAAAGGAAACATGGCGATAAAACCTATTTTAACCGTAATTTTCATATCGAACCTACTAACCTGTGCGTGTACGATTGCAAGTTCTGTTCTTATTCCCGTTTGCTGAAGCAACGTGAAGACGGTTGGGAATATACGCTGGAGCAAATGCTGGATATTGTCAAAAAATACGATAACGAACCAGTAACCGAAGTGCATATTGTCGGCGGAGTATTGCCACAGTACGATGTGCCCTTTTATGCCGAATTGTTTAGCAAAATAAAAGCTCACCGCCCTGAGCTTCATGTGAAAGCATTAACACCGGTTGAATACCACTATATTTTCAAAAAGGCTAAGATAGATTATGCTACCGGTATGAAGCTGATGAAGGACTCGGGTTTGGAATCGATACCTGGTGGTGGTGCAGAGATATTTCACCCCGAGATCCGAGAACAGATCTGTAAAGACAAATGCACTGCCGATCAATGGCTGCAAATACACGAAGAATGGCACAAATTGGGTATGCGCTCAAATGCAACCATGCTTTACGGGCATATCGAAAAGTACTGGCACCGGGTTGATCACATGGAACGTTTACGCCAGTTACAGGATAAAACCGGTGGATTTCAGACATTCATCCCCCTGAAATTCCGTAACCAGGATAACCAGATGTCGCATGTTCCCGAAACCAGTGTGGTTGAAGACCTGCGCAACTATGCTATTGCCAGAATTTATCTCGACAATTTTGATCATATAAAAGCTTATTGGGCAATGATCAGTCGTAATACTGCACAGTTATCTTTAAATTTTGGCGTAGACGATATTGATGGCACGCTTGACGATACCACTAAAATTTATTCGATGGCTGGTGCTGAGGAGCAACATCCGGCCATGAGCACGAAACAACTGGTGGAATTGATCAAACAAGTAGGCCGTCAGCCTATAGAAAGAGATACGCTGTATAATGTAGTTACCGACTATACAGATTTTGAATTTCCGGATGAAGTTAAACCACAGTTTTACCGGTTGCCGGTAATCAACTAAGGTTTAATACCCCGCAATTGACACGAAGACGCAACAATATCAAAAAAATAAACCCTTTAAAATTGGCGATATCAGCAAATAATCCGGTGAATCCTATTCTTAAAACCTTATATATTGTTCGCCATGGACAAACCGACCTGAATAAACAAGGTATCGTGCAGGGTAGGGGTATGAATACAGACCTCAACGCCGATGGGCTTAAACAGGCCAATGATTTTTTTCAGGCTTATAAAAACACCCATTTTGATAAAATATACATATCAAAATTAAAACGGACCCAGCAAAGTATTCAGCAGTTTATTGATCTGGGTATCCCGTTTGAAAAACTTGAAGGGCTGGACGAACTTGCCTGGGGGGTATTAGAAGGTCAGCCAAGTACAACAGAGAATAAAGCGGCATTTTTAAAACTGATCCGAAACTGGCTCGCAGGAAAACTCGACAGCAAGTTTGAAGGAGGTGAGAGCCCGAATGAAGTGAAAATGCGGCAATTGATGGCCCTTGACACCATTATGAGTCGCCCGGAGGAAAAGGACGTTTTAATTTGCATGCATGGGCGGGCTTTACGTCTGTTTTTATGCATTTTATTGAATCAGCCTCTAACCAATATGGAGAATTTTCCGCATCAAAACCTCGTATTATATAAAGTTACCTGGGATGGCACGAAGTTCGATATTGTTGATTTTAACGACGCAAAACATTTAAAATGAGGACCGGGGATTTTTATATGATCCCGGTATTTGACTAAGGAATATTATTATTTAACCTGTGAATAAGATCAGAATATCTGCTGTTAGCTATACCAATACCAAGCCTTTTTTATACGGGATCCAAAACTCTGCCATTAAAGACCTCATTGAACTTAGTGTTGACAATCCCTCAGATTGTGCCCAGAAACTGATTGACGACAAGGCCGATATAGGCCTGATACCGGTAGCTGCAACCCTAAGTCTGCCAACATGGGAAATTATTTCCGACTACTGTATTGGTGCGAACGGGGCTGTCAATTCAGTATTCATTTTTAGTAATTGCGATATACGAGCGGTAAAAAAGGTGCAATTAGATCCGCAATCACGTACTTCTAATAACCTGGCCCGGGTGTTGCTCAAAAATTTCTGGAAGATACAGCCAGAACTAATTGCTGATGCAGCTGATTACGGAACATCCAATGAGAATGAGACTGCTTTTGTTCAGATCGGCGACCGTACTTTTGGTAAAGCAAGCCAATATCTCTATGTGTACGATCTGTCGGAAGAGTGGTATAAATACACAGGTTTGCCATTTGTGTTTGCAGCTTGGATCGCCAACAAGCCTGTCCCGCAGGCTTTTGTTGACCAGTTTAATGCTGCGCTAAACTTCGGTTTAAACTATCGTACTGAATTATTGAAGGACCTGCCTGAACGAAATGATTTTGACCTGAAAGATTACCTGCTCAATAAACTCGATTTTAACCTGACCCAGGATAAACGGGTCGCTCTGCAATTATTTCTGGATCAGGTAAAGGCGCTATAATTCTAATGCTTTGTGCCTGAATATTTTGAGATTGTATTTCCGGTATTTAATTTTGTACCTTAATAAAAACTTTAGCGTTCGGTTTATTGTTATATTACTTAATAGATATACCAAATGGCAACCTATCCTTCTTGCCCGCATTGCGGCGCAATGCTTAGTCAACGAATCAACCGGCCAGATTGGTTCAAGATATTGTTGTTCTGGCTCCCCATTCGACGCTACCATTGTGGTAAATGCCTGAAAAACTCTTATTTGTTCGACCGGTCAAAAGATTAAATTTAATTTTCGGGGTGCATCAGTCTGAAATAGTTTTTCAATTCTTCCGCGCTTGCTTTTGATCGGGATTCGCTCGATTCAAAAGTTAGTTCGTCTTTACCTTCTTTCAGTTGTTCAAAAATAGATACGATAAACTCACTTACCGGCGGGGCGTGATCGTGCAGACCCTTGCCGCCAAGGTCGGTATTCAAGGCCGGGGGTATCAACTCTATAACTTCAATACCTTTTGGTTTGAGTAAATGGCGCAGCGACCAGGTGAACGAATGAAAAAATGCCTTGGTAGCTGAATAAACCGGAACTTTAGCAAAAGGAGCAAAGGATAGTCCCGAGGTTACGTTAATTACCGTGGTCAGTTGTGGTAATTGAACGAACAGGTGGGTGAGGTGTAAGGGGGCCTCAATATTAGTGACAATCTCGTTTTTTGTTTTTTCAAGGAATTTTGGGTCGTCAACAGACATCCAGTTTTGTATACCAGCATTATTCACCAATACATTCAGATCAGGATGTTCGGATTTTACCCATTCAAACAGTGCCAGGCGTTCCGCTCCATCCGAAAGATCAACCTGCCGGGTAATTACCGAAGGTAATTTAGTTGAAGCTTCAATCAATGCCGATTCCCGCCGACCACAAATAATAACGGTATTACCATCCAGAATAAATCTTTCAGTAAGCCCCAGTCCTATACCGCTGGCTCCGCCAGTGATCAATATTTTATTCCCTGATAATTTCATAGGTCGAATTTAGATCAATAGCCTGATAAAATTGGTCGCCACTTTGTAAAATAGAAAATAACAGCATAAAAAATCCCGCTTTGGTGCGGGATTTATTTTACTATTGAAAGGCAGTTCGATCAAGCCTGTTAATGTTCAATTTTTTCTGTGAAATATTTTTCTACGACAAGTTGGTTACCGTTATAGTTTACCAAAATCTGGTAAGCACTGTGAGGCGCAACGAAAACCATATAGGGCAAACTTTTTATAAAGCCGGGGAATGCTTTGCCTGTATAACGCAGATTCTGCCCGCTTGTATATTGAAAAAAAGAGTTTGCCATCTTAAAGTTGTAGTCAAATATTGCCCATAAATGTTATTGCCTGAATCTTTTAGGATTATAAGCCACCAGATACTGCAGATCAAGTGCTCCTGAAGCTTCGGAATCAAACTTATTCTGGATATTTGATTTTGCCTGTACCAGTTGTGATTTTACACGATTGAAAAGCTCGGTCAGTATTTCAGGTACTACTTTAGTAGATATTACCGGGTAGTATTTTTTATGCAGCGATGCTTTGCCTTCATTTGTTGCCAGACTTAATTCCCAGCCTTCGTCGTCTTTAAAACCGAACTCTTTAGCACAGTTATTCAGATCATATACGTAAAGTTTTGCCTGGTATTCTACAATTTCATTTGCCATGATATTTATTTCTTTTTGTTGGTAGTTATAGGAATGATGCTTGACGACGAGGATTTTCCGGCCTGATAGTCAGATTGCGATTTTTTGCCGAGTTCGGCGGGGGCTTTCTTTTTTTCGCGACTCCCTTTGTCTTTACTCATAATGAGGGTTTTTAATGATATAATACTTGTTACCGCAAATAATTGCAAGCGGGTAGAAAAGTGATCAGAGGATGATTGGCCCCTTGTAAGCTGGTATGCTAAAGCTTAAATACAACCGGATTTGAAGCGGCGATGCCTAAGGAGAAGAATATCGTGCAGATAGTTAATTAGTCAAACCTAACTATAATAAATGGTAATTTACCGGTTTTACAGATATATATTATTGTGATTCGATGAACAGTTACCCGTTCAGCAACCGGTCTGTTTTATTAACATTCACCAGTAAATATTGTTTCATAAGCTTTCATTACAATGCTTTGTCTGCTTATCTTTAGCTCAAACACATATTTAAATGAACTCATATTCTTTACAGGGACAGGTAGCATTGGTTACCGGCGGTGATAGCGGCATTGGAAAAGGTGTAGCCATTGAATTGGCCCGGGCAGGTGCCAAAGTTGTAATTAACCACGTTGATGCACACGAGGTTGCTGAACTTACAGTAGATGAAATAGTAGCTGCAGGCGGAGAAGCTTATGCTATACATGCCGATGTAAGTAATGAAGCAGAAGTGCAGGCTATGTTTGCCGAAATATACCAGCAATATGGCACCATTGATATTCTGGTAAATAACGCCGGCTTGCAACGCGATTCAAGGTTTGTGGACATGACACTTGAACAATGGAACACCGTAATAAGCATAAACCTTACCGGGCAATTTTTGTGTGCCCGTGAAGCGGCCCGCGAATTTATACGCAGGGGAGTAGTACCTGAACGTAGCCGGGCGGCAGGTAAGATCATCTGTATGAGTAGCGTACATGAAGTAATTCCCTGGGGCGGACACGTGAACTATGCAGCCAGTAAAGGTGGTGTTATGCTACTGATGAAAAGTTTGGCCCAGGAACTGGCGCCTCATAAGATCAGGGTGATGAGTATTGGCCCGGGTGCAATACAAACCCCCATCAACCATAATGCCTGGGCCACGCCCGATGCACTCAATAAACTAATGAC
This sequence comes from uncultured Mucilaginibacter sp., assembly GCA_903887275.1. Classification (GTDB taxonomy): domain Bacteria; phylum Bacteroidota; class Bacteroidia; order Sphingobacteriales; family Sphingobacteriaceae; genus Mucilaginibacter. Next base: position 1,203 of record CAISPD010000155.1, on the reverse strand, counting down.
CCTGGTGCCCTATAACCGTATCGGTCAGCCTGAAGATATCGGCAAGCTTGCAGCATGGCTTGCATCGGATGAGGCCGACTATATTACAGGTACTACTATTTTTATGGATGGGGGCATGACTTTGTATCCCGGTTTTGCAGATAACGGATAAGCTCTACGATCTGGAAAAATCAATCAGTTTTAGCTATAAAATTTAATAAAAAGACTGATATTCAATAGTATTTTCTAACAATAGATAACCACTTACATATCAAATATATTGCTTAAAAAGCCCTAATGTCATTAAATTGCAAGGAAATTGTTAAGAAAAGTACTTATTGTTAAATTTACACTAAGTACTCCAATTTTCATTGTGAATTTGTCAAAAACCCCGAAGATATCGCATTGTATTTTGAAAAATTCTGAATTAGGCTCGATAATTTATTAAAATATCATAATAATTAACTTAAATTTTAAATTTATTCAACTATAGGGTATTTTTGTTGCGGATTTAAAATTTAAGAAAAATGAAAAAATTATTTATAACTGCCGCAATCGCTACTATGTTTAGCGCAAGCGTTTTTGCCGATGGCACTAAAAAAGTTCATACTGTAACTGTATCTTATTCGGTTATTAACAAGTTCAGCACCCAGTTTCCGGATGCAAAAAATATCAGCTGGACCGTTAGCAATGGTTTCCAACGCGCCGATTTTGAATTAGAAGGCGTACAATCCTCAGCATTTTATGATTTGAGCGGCGATTTCGTAGCTATTACAGAGGAAATTACTGCTAAAGCTGTACCTGCTGCAACATTGAAAGAGATCAATACTAAATTCAACGGCTATACTGTTGACCATATGATCGTTTTACAGAACAATACCGAACTTAATCCGGATGCCGAAGCAACCGTTTACTTTGCCGATCTGAAAAACGGCCAGAAAGAAGCCTTAGTGCGTATTGACGCTGATGGCCACATCGAACTGTACAAAGAAGTAAAGTAATTTTATCAAAACATTTTTTCAAGCCATCCTCTCAGTAGGGTGGCTTTTTTGTTTTATTTTTTTGTTGAAAGGTTGGAAACTTGTAATGTTGTAATGTTGAAACAGTTTAGTTGTAATTAAAACTTGTTGCTTTTTAACAGGCCTCCCCTAATATCTAATACCCAATACCTATTCCACAATCTCCAATCCTCAATACCTAATGAACAATAATAAATAAAATCGA
>CAISPD010000154.1 GCA_903887275.1 uncultured Mucilaginibacter sp. | reverse complement strand
TCTGTTGATTACTTCAGCATCGTAAACCCTTTCCATTACCAGATCCTCGGTAATTGGTTTGTCGGGCCACAGTGCCCTTGGAATCAAGGCAATTGCCGATTGTTTTAGCAGCGTTGTGCCGTAAAAGTCAATACGGCTGGGAGTCGACTTCACAAATTCCCTGAACATGTCAATCTCACTCAGGCGGTAAGCAAGGAAATCCCAGTTGCTATCATCGGCACCCTGTGAACTGGCTGAACTTTTACTCAATGCGGCATCGAATGCTAATTGCGAAGCCTGGCCTACGTTAACATCATCAGACCAGGCATTTTGCCTGAATATTTTATTATAGGTTGGCAGAATAATAAATAATGCGATCATCAAAGGCACAAAAGTTACCAGCACAACTTTTTTATAGGTAGGATACAAGAAGATACCAAGTACAAGTACGCTTATAATAATTGGCTCCTTATAACCCGAAATTAAGGCCTGGTAAAAATTTGAACCATAGAGGATCAGGCAGATCAGCGTGTTCCAGATTTTGCGTAAGGGAATAGCAAATGCCAAAGCAAGTGTTCCGGCAATAAAACTTAATGAGGTAAACTGGAATGCAAATTGCAAAAGACCGGGCACACGCGAAAATATAATGGATACCGGATAGGATACAATTGCTGCGCCGAATAACAGGTTAGCCACTTTTTCCGATTCAATGAAATATCGTTGTTTTATCGGGTATCTCATGAATAATAGCACACCGGTTGCAAAGGCAGCATGAGCCAGACAATAATAGCGCTGGCATTGCGCAGTCATTTCAAGACGTTCATTATCAACAAGGTAGAAAGCGCTCGATTTATGGAAATCGGTATAGCCAAGTACATCGAAAAAATAGAATATCGTAGTACAACAGGAATATCCGGCAAAAATTATCTGGATCAAAAAAATTGGTCGCATCAATTGTTCGGCAATGGGCCGGTCGTTAGGTAGTGGTTTTATCCAGCCACTAATGGTCAGGTAAAAAATCAGGAACGATCCTAACCATGCCATAAAGTATGAAACTATTGGATCTAGTTTGAATGCCAGCGACAACAGCCATGGGACATACAATACAATATATCGTTCAAACCCAGCTTTTTTCATCCTATTCGTTTATGCAAAATATATTGCCGTCTTCAATTTCACCGGCACTTTTTCGTAGCTGACTGCAAGCCTGACTAACCTGGTATACTTTATAGCCGAGCACCTCAAAAAAATTAAAACATTCAGAAATTTGCTGACCGTTTGCTTCCCAATAATTTACATCGTATTCGAGAATTATACGGGGCCTGAACTTTTCGATTGTTTGCTTAAGGCCTTTTAAAACCTGGAACTCAAAACCTTCTACATCTATTTTAATCAGATCGAGTCTTGATAATGCTTTAATTTCCGGCAAATTATCACCTACTTTGATGCTTACGCGTTGAACCTCTGTGCCTTCAAGGCGGCCGGCTATGCTAAATGAACCCTGATTCCAGCCTCCCGGATCGATTTTAAATTCGGCAGTACTTTCCGTATCCGAAAGGGCATAAGGCAGCAAGGTGACGTTGCCAACCTTGTTGAGCGCCATATTCCTTTTGAATTTCGTTCTCAGGTATTCCAAAGGTTCAAATGCGATCACCTGCCCGGTGGCTCCTGTAGCCTGCGACATACGTAAACTTTGTAAGCCGATATTTGCTCCAATATCAAGCGCTACGTTTCCCGGCTTAAGAGATAAACGAATTGGCTTGTTAATATCATCTTCGTAGGTACCTGTGCTAATAATGGTCCATTCTATAAAGGTATCAGCTGTTGTATAAATGGCGATGTCTTCGTCTGAAAGCCATCCAATTCCTTCAGAGAATTCAGCAATAGTTTTTTCAGAAGGTTTGAGCCATTGCGAAAGCCTTTCCTTTCCGGGAAGTTTCCAGTTACGGGTAAAATTTAGTTTAACACGGTCAGAACGTTTCATTTACTTTTTTTTCAATGGCCTCAGCAAATTTCAAAATATTCCAGTTTTGTATGATCCCGGCCGATTGGGTCCCCATTTCTTTTAAAATAACTCTCGAGGCTGTCAATTGATCGAGTTTATTCTTCAAATCATTTTTGTTTTGATGATCAAAGATAGCACCGTTTAATCCATTTGTTACCAGATCAACGGCACATCCTACTTTTTCTGATACCAAAACTGCCTTACTGCAAGCCATCGCCTCGTTTACCGCCAAACCCCAGGTTTCGCCAGGGCCCTTTGATGGCAAACAAAACAGGTCGCTGGCCTGGTATATCACGGGCATCATGGTTTGGTTTTGAAAACCTAGAAAATGTACGGTTTCAATTCCGGATGCTTTGGTTTTCAATGTTTCTTCAAGCTCGCCATTGCCTACAAACAATATATGCAATCGGGGTTTATTTAACGATATAAAGGCTTCCAGCAATTCAATCGGAGATTTTTTATTCTCAAACTTTCCTGCGAATAATACCAGGATATCATTTTCCTGCAAATTTAATTTGTCCCTCAGCTCATTAGCCTCAGTTGTTTTGTCTTCGGAAAAGCGTTGATTGTCTACGGCATGAGGTGCAAAACTAAGCTGGTTCTCTTTTAACCCAAATTTTTTGAAATAAGCTTTCGTGTTTTGGCCCGGAAAAAATGCGTGATCGATATGCCGGTAAACCCATCTCAAAAAAAATATCCGGAGGTAGGCTCTTAAACCTTTGGGCTCATCCAATAGTGTTGAATCGCCTCTGAAGAAAACCGGTTTCCTGCCTTTGAAATAGCGCAGCAGCTTTAGATGACTTTGGTAGGCCCAGCCATAAACTAACAACGCATCCGGCTGCCATTGTTTAACCTGATCGATCAATCCTGGTGTTATTATTCCTTTAAAATGGTGTGTGCCGGGATCAGGAGCCAAATTGATAGCCCACGTATAGGGATATCCCTTTAATGTAGGAATGTCCCACCCAACGACGGTACCAAATCCTGGGTCGAATTTTACCTGTGAAGCCTCACCCCAGGTATAAAAGACCATTATTTCAACCCGACCCCGGTCATGCAGCAGTTTAAACAGCGGCGCGTAATATTGAATAGGGTGCGTGGTGATGATAGCCAGGCGTTTCATTTTTCGCATTCAAACGCCACAGCTTTCCAGAAACGATTAGCATCTTCTGCAAGCGAAAACTGACCATCAATTGAATCACCAAATTCGCAGGAACGAATATTTTTGAAACCAGCTTTAGATAATTCAAAACTTATTGACTTATAATCCCACATCCATAAATGTTTTGAGTTTCCGAATGCGTTAACAAATGCGCTGAAAATATCTTTCTTCCGGGTTTCAATTCCCAGCATGGTAAATTTCATAAAATCGCTTGCAGGCGATTCAGAACTGTCAAAATTCTCTATATAATTTTCAATTGCGGCGCCCAGGTCCGGAACCACGCCCCTGAAAATACCTCCCGGTTTTAAAATGAGATAGGTATTCGCCAATGCAGTTTGAAAGTCGTTGTAGGCCAGGTGTTCCAAAACATGCGAGCAAAATACGCCATCACAGCTATTTGCTTTTTCAGGAAGACCCTTTACAATATCACCGTATTTCACATTCGCTGGAAAACGCATAGAATTGCGGGTTAATACTTTGCCCAGTAATGGAATTCTCTCAAAACGCAAAGTTGGTGAAGCATCATAATTTACCCAGCCATTGGGGGCCGAAAATCCACATCCGTACTGAACATATTTTTTCATATTTTTTCGCTAACTATTTTGTCAAAAAATTCGCATTGTATTTGCGTCATATTTAAAGCTCCATACTTTGCCAGTGCTGCAGGTCGATATTCTGGTAGGGGCAGAGTTCTGTTTAATAACATATCTAAAAAGGACCTGATTGATTGTTGGATATGCTGGTCATCAAAGTTAAATACAAACTTTGCCTCATATTCTTTCAAGATAGTAATTGCTGAACTTTCCTTGTTAAAGATGGCTAATAAAGGTTTTTTAGCCATTATATAAGGAAATATCTTTGAGGCCGTATACTTTGGGTCGTCCGATCCCGGTACAAATAAAGCATCAGCTTGTTGCAGCGTCAATAGCGTTTGATAAAAGCTTATTCGGTCTGTAATTTCAACTACATGGCTGGCCAGCCCTTTCTTTACTGCAAGCGGTAGTATCGTTGGTATACCCTGGCCGGCAGGTGCATAGCTTGTTCCAATAAACCAGATCTTTAATTTATGGTAATCGTCACTTGTTTTCAATTTTTTGCTCAGGGCATCAAATAAAAGCTCAGTTGCTTTATGCATATCATGCCCTCCGCGCCCAATATAGACCAGATTGATAAACGCAGGATCAAGTATCCTGTCAAATCTGAAACTATTTTCTCGGGCAATTTCGAAATCTGGCGCAAATGCAGCAAACGTTACTGTTTTAGCGGGAATATTTATAATGCTGTGATACCTGTCTTTTAAATCGGTAATATATTTTTCAGATACACTAATAAGGCCGTCAACAGCCTTCATTGCCTTGGGCTCAAGATACCTGTTAAGCCTGTACGAGAACCAGTATTTTTTAGGACGTTGTTCTTTCGGCTTGTCGGCATAGTATTCCGAATGCCATGGGTCCTGCATGTCGATGATATACGGAATGCCGTATTTTTTTTTCCAGTAGGCTCCTAAAATACAGACCGGGAATTGCGTCGTTGAAAAATAGATCAGGTCAAAATGCTTATTTTTCAATAGCTTATTTACACTGTTTCGATAAAAATACAACGAGCGGAGCGCTATACTACCCAGGCCAAATTTAGCTGTCCATCGCTTTTTAAAAGCTTTGACATAATGAATTTTAGTGCCAAACGGAACACTCTGCGATAACAGAACGTCTTTCGACAATTCGGTATACTGAGGGTCAACTGCAACAATCTCGGCTTCCCATCCAAAATTCGCAAAGTAAGGCAGGCTCATTCTCACGCGCTGCATGTCTGCGGCATTAACCGGTGCGAAATAAGGTGAGATAATAAGTACCCGTTTATTCAACGCTTTTTGATATGGTCAAGAAATGCTTTAAGCCTGGTTGCCCAAACCGCCGGGTTAAACTGCAATGTATTCTCTTCAGATATTTGCTTAAGTGCATCAATCGCATTTTCAGAATTCAGCGTGTTGATGATCAATTCCGCCATTTCGGCCGGTTCATTGCTGTTAATTACACTTGCGCTGTTGGATAGGTCGTAACCACGTGCTCCGGCTAGCGTAGTGGCTACTGGTAATCCCCAATTAAGTGCTTGCGAAAGCTTGGTCGAAGAACCGCGGGCATACCAAAAGACAGGATTCAGAAATAAGCACCAGGTTGAAGCTTCGGCTGCAAGTTGTTGCTGTGTCAATGCTCCGATGTATCTGATAAAAGGATATTTTTCCGCCAATAATTTACCCGTCTGGTCCGGACTACCTACCAGTTTAAGTATGCCTTTGAAATGCTGTTGTTGAAGACAGGTAGCCAGTTGATCGATACCCTTAAAATTAGGCAGATGATTTAAAGTGCCTACAAAGCCGATGGTATTGGGAATAGGGTGCCAGTCTAAAAAATCGTTTTTCAGTATACGGGGCAAGTAAAAAGTATTTTGTGCACCTAACCATTGATCAATATACCGCTCATTTTCACTGATCGTTACTACGGCATCAAGGTGCGTTGAAAATATCGCTTTTTCCTTAACCAAATATTTGCCTAACCGCCAGGTTTTTAAAATGGATGTAATAGGAGTTTGTGTGATATCATGCAGGTAGTCGCCGCTTTCATTCCCGTGCGAGAGGCCTATGAATTTTACATCGACAGGTACCTGGGGTTTTATTGCTGCCGACCAATGAGCAAGGTTCACCTGATTAAAAAATACCAGCTTTATTTGGCGTGACCGGATGATTTCTACAATATCAGAAAGCCATTGATCAATGTCGTAAAACTCATAAGTTTCTATCTGCAGCTTTCTTCTGATCTTACGTAAAAAGGTGATCTTTGGCGATACTTTGATCAAATTAACTTCATACCCAGCTGTTTCCAGGTAATCAATAAATTCGTTTGTACAAAGTTGAACACCACCGGGGATGGTATAGTCAACAAATACTTTATCACTTATAAAAAGGACGGATTCTTTCTGATGTTTCACTTTTGGGGAAAACTCTTTGGTGGGCTATGGGGTTTTTGATCTTTGTTTTACAAAGTCCAATAGCTTTCTGAATAAATATAACTCAAATAAATAACTTACCGATATTGTTATTAATACTATCAGCAGCATCCCTAGTGTTTTTTGACCGGGTATAAAATGAAAAACCAGGTACATCACCGGCATATGTATCAGATATAGCGGGTATGAAATACCGGCAATAAAAAGGATAAGCCTCCTGATGCGATAATAAATCATGCGAAGTAAATTCTTTACCTGACTGCTATATAATACGAGAGAAAAAACCGGAACTACCGAATACAAGGCCTTGCTGATCGTCAGCGAATCTGAATATTGCCAGAGCAGCCATACGTTTAACAAGTAAACCGGCAGAAAATATATATGCCTGATATTTAGGGTTGCTGCCCGGTTAGCCTTTGTCTGTTGTCGTGACAGAATATAAACGAAGAGTGGTACCAGGTAAAATCCTTCTATGTCATAGCAAGCCTGCCGGTAATTCCCTGGAAGCATTGTCAGGCGGGTAATCAGCGGTATCATCAGCACACCACAGGCAGCTACCTGAGCTGATGCTGAAAACCGATCCCTGTATTCGTAAATAAGAAATCCGATAAGCCAGGGAAACGAACTGTTGGTCAAGTGCAACAGTTGGTAGATGAGGCCGGTATGAGGGTCGCTGAATAGAGAGAAAACTATCGAAGAGAAGCTGATCGTTAGCCAGATCCAAATTGCTTTTCGCCTGTTGGTAGTATAAGCAAGGCCAAATACAATGTAAAAAAATGCTTCACAAGCAACACTCCAGGCTGCAGTATCATGAGGCAGGGTAGGTACTAAAAATTGTGGCCACATCCCCAGCAGGAAAACGTTTCCGATGAGGTAACCGAAATGAATTGGATCATTAAAAACAAAGAAATCTGTTGCGTAGCAAATGATCAATACGATCAAAAATATCGGATAGATTCGTAGAAATCGCTTTCTGAAATATTCAAGCCGGTCTGTTTTGTTGACCGTTGCCATATTGATCACTAAACCCGAAAGTACAAAAAATACCACAACGGCCTCGCGGCCCCATGCCAGGAAAACTTGTAAAAAATTATATTTTGAAGCTTCAAAGTAAGCAGTGGCTACCCTTAAATGACTCATCCAAACCAGCAGGCATGCCAGGCCCCTTAAAATATCAAGAGCCAAAAGTTTTTTAGGATGTTCCATTCAGGACTTATAAATAGCCAGGTAATTGTTAGCAATTTTGAGGTCGCTATAGGTACTGATGGCTTTATCTCTGCATGCTTGCCGGTCAAGTTCGCTGATCTTTGCTACCTGTGCCGTCATTTCTTCAACAGATGTACTAACAAACCCCGTAATGCCTTGCTCAATCCCCTCGGCAATACCTCCGTTATCAAAACCCAACACAGGCGTGCCGCAGGCATAAGCCTCGGGAATAATGATTGGAAATGGCTCAAACCATTCTACCGGTGTAAGTAATGCGGCGGCATTACCCAAAAGCTCATTTTTTTGAATATTATCAACCGGGCCTATATATACGATCTGTACACCGTCAATAAGTGGTTCAATTTCCTGATGGAAATAGGCTTTTTCGGCCGGCAACTCTGAAATATTACCAGCGATAATGAGTTTTCGGTTAGTTAGTTTTGCCACCTTTATTGCAGAATGAGCACCCTTACAACGCTCAAGTCTTCCGAGAAAAGCCAGATAACTATCACCTGGAGTATTTTGCCTGAATTCAAATTGATCTATTGGTGCGCAATTGTAAACGGTCTTCCATTTACTTTTAGTGGTGATACCTGTATTTACAATGGCGTTGGATACTGCTGTATAGGTCAGATTTCGCGGACTAAACCAATCAAAACGCTCGATGTTCTTTCTGTTCACATAGCGCATATAGGTTTGCACTTTTGGAATACGATGACGGAGAAATGGCGCCAGAAAAATCAGTCGGCCAAAATTGTGCAGTACATCATGATTTTTAATTTCCTTTTTAAGAATGGAAAATACACTTTTCAATAATTTGAAATCAATTTTAGGATCCAGTGCACCATTTTCGCCATATGTGATCAAACTTCCCGGAGATTTGGAATTGGGCCCTGCAATTAACGTAACCTCGTGGCCTAATTTTACATACTGTTCAGCTATATCAAAAACTACCCGTTCAATGCCGCCATAGTGTTTTGGTGGAACAGGTATAAAGGGGTCCATTAAAAGTAAGATCCTCATTTTAATTCCTGTTTAACCTGTGCAACTATTTGAACAAAGTGCTCAGCACATTTTTCTAGTGTTAAATTCTCCATAATATATTCCCTCGGTTTGAAACTTTCTAAGTTTTCCAGGAAGATTTTCAGGCTATTTTCGAAATTCTCGAGTCCCGTAAACTTAATGCCGCAACGCCGATCCCAATAGGGTACAGAACTAACCGGTTGGTAACGTACCTTTGATGGGTAGTAATAAGGGTCTTGCCAATAACCGCCACGATCCCAGGCCAGTATTGGGGTATTAGTGGCCAATATTTGCTGATAAGCAAATCCCTGGGTTTCATGTTCGCATAAAAAGATGGCAGCTTTTGAATTGGATATTTTACTGATCAATTCAGCATGGTCATAATGCCCATAGGTGATCGTCTGGTAAGTAAGCCGCTTTTCATCCAGAGATCTTTTCAGCGCATCTACCAGTTCCCGCGAATATCGTTCATGTTCCCACCTGATTTTGTCATAAATTAGAAAGTCGAAATTTTTAATTCCAGGGACATGTTCGGGCGACCATTTTTCGGTATCAATGCCTGTAGGCCAGGCTATAACGCTATTTCCGTAATCATTTTCAAACATTTTCCGCATCCATTCACCCGGTACCAGAACCCGTTTAACGTTAGGATATTTTGTCAAAAGATCGGGGCATTCGATCGAATGCGAATAAATGCCAGACCCAAATATGATCGGATTTTTCCATTTTCTATTGAAAAGCACTTCCGGCTTACCAACGATACAGGCAATTTCATCGGGATGCTGTTTAATATAGGCAAAATCATTGAACCTGTATTTTACGCCAATTTTATCCAGACCTTTTAACAGATTAATAGCTACTTGCCCTACTCCTCCAATTTTTTCTTTGCCACGAACTATCCGTCGTATCAGTTTCCGAGGATACCGGTCAAACGGCAGCCAGCGGTCAGGGTCGGGTTCCTGGTAAAAAATGTTCATACTATGGTATAGTTTTTAAATATTTATTCGTGTAGTTGATTCAATTTTCTTTTTCTGTTGCATCTCGTATTGACTGGTTCGATATGAATCTGGTTATACTCAGTAATTTTCAACAAACACTGCTCAGCTTTTTAATCGTTTACTATTCGCTGTGACAACGGAACTTTACGGTAACCAAAAAGGCGGTGATAAAGCGGCCGGAGCAGATTTTTTGCATTCAAAGCGAATTTGCCAGGCGCGACAAATAAAATTTTAGCGTACAAATCAGCGAGGCGCACCGGCCATTTATTAAGGTATTTTTTTCTGATCCTAATTACTTCCGCTTTATATTCAAATGTTTCCGTATAAGAAGCGTTAAAATGCACTATTAAAGGTTGTGATTCCATTAATGTCGAATATTCGGGCACCGGAGGTTGAACATCGCTCCATAATTTTGCCTTGCCCAGTAAAATATTTGACGATAGATGATCATAATACATTCGGTCTGCTTTTATAAACCCGGTGTCATTAACAGGGTTCTGGCCAAATTTCGCCATCGCTAATGCAATCAATGGTTCCTCATTCTCGCGATTGCGTAATCGGATAAGACCCAAATCGTCGTAGGACTTCAGCAGGGAGTTGGCATACTGAAAAGCTTTCCGGGCAGTTTCAACATTTTCTACATAATATACCGATCCACAAAGCATCGGGTAATAGCTGGTATCAGTTTTAGCAAGAACTTGGCTAATATCATTGCAAAAGCCCGTATTGATACCAGCTGTTCGGTTATACCCGATAACGGATAGCAAATGACCTTCAAATGCGTTAAATACGCTGCTCAAATCACCATAAACCAGGCAGTCGGCATCAATGAAAAGCGTTTGCTGTGTTTGTAAAAAATCAGCGATTTGCAGTTTGGAAGAAAATCCTTTATTGAGTTCATCAGTCGATTTCTCGATGATATTGATCTTTGACTTTAGCCCGGTCGGAATGTAATCGGCACGGTCAGTTACCAGGTAAAATTTAATTTCACTATTGCTGTTCCAAAATAAAAATGACATGGCAAGGTTGCATGCCATATCAATGTATATTTTTTTCCCGCCTGCTATAGTTAGCACACTGCGATCGTTAATTCTTGTCATAATCGCTAAACCTTTGAATATTGATATTGCAGAAACCGCGCAACACGCCAACCGAAAATATTGGAAATAATATTAAGGAATTTGCCGCGAATGATAGGTTTGTAATTATAAGCCGGGTAGGCTTTTAGTTGTTTTTTAACCTCAAAGTATAGATCGGGATAGATCAGGTATGTTCTGATAGCCAGATTCAGGGTTTGCTTATATAATGCAAAGTGTGCCGCATCGGCGTTGGTTCGGGCTAATAAATACTGCTTTTTTAAATTGAATGAGTTTATCATGCTCCGAAGCGAATTTTTATCAGCTCTTGCAGACAGGTTTTCTTTATGCGCGTAAAACATACGGTAATAACAAAGGCCGTTTGATTTAATGATACCCTTTGAATTCAGTACAATCCGGCAAAAAAATTCGCCATCATCATCTACAGTCAGCTCTTCGTTCCATATACCCGATTTACTGATCAGGTCAGCCGGGATCAGCCACGAATGTATACCTATCATTGAGCCGCGCTTTTTATAACCCCCGTATAGATCGATCAGGAAATCGACAACATCATCGGTACTGTAAATAAATGGCTCATCGCGGTGTGATGGTTTTAAATGGTTGTGATGAGTGCCGTTTTTAAATTTTACTATACTGCAAACAGCGATCTTTCCGGGCTCTTTTTCCAGTAATTGAACCTGCCCACTGATCTTATCTTCACTAAGCAGATCATCGGCATCCAAAAACTGAATATACTTCCCCTTTGCATGCTGCAGGCCAAGATTTCGGGCGGCACTTGCGCCTTTGTTAGCCTGACTAAAAATTTTTACATGCTTATCAGTATATTGTTGTGCAATGGCCAATGAATTATCGGTTGATCCATCATCTATAATGATAATTTCCTTGTTTGCCCAATTTTGACCAAGAGCGGATGCCAGGGTTTCAGACAAATATTTACCAGCGTTGTAAACCGGTATAATAATTGAAATTAATGGATCAGTTTTCGGCAAGCTTTGTTGTTTTTTTTGTTAAAAATGGTTTTTCAATATAAATATAGCTTAGCCAGGTTATAACTGGTATGATCAAAATACCAAGCAGCATACCGGCCGGTTGGAAGCTTACAGGAAGAATGAGGTGAACCAGATAGTTTTTTAAAAGGATCAGGGGATCATGAAATAGGTAAAGCGAGTAACTTGAAAGTCCAATGCTTAAAATGATCTTAAGGGCGAACGAGTTATTACGTTTAAACCAATGTTCACGATCAATTAACCAGGTTAAGGGGATCGCCCATAGCAGTATGACCAATTGATACTTAATCGTCGCCAATCTGGTATCCGGAAAATTATTCAAAATAAGCATCCCTACTGCAATTGCACCATAAAGCAATAGATATACCGGGCTCTTTAAAATTTTTGTGGAAAACGCATTGCGTTCGGCCAGGAGCGCACCGCAGCACCATGCGAACCAAATATTGAAAGCGCAAAACATTTGAGGGTAATTTAAAGGCGATTTTGTCCAGAAATAACCTATTGAACAGGTAGAAACTAACAATGCGAATATCATTGCCCGCGATATTTTGTAATGTAACCTGATATAGTAAAAGGCGGGGTAAAGTATATAGAAAGCCATTTCAACCGAAATGGTCCACAGAACTACATTGATCGTATTAAAATAGGTTACCGTAAAGCCTTGTAGCAGCAATACATGGACCCACACGTCAGTAGCATCAGGTAATTTGCTATTGCTGGTGATATAATTTACCGCTATACTAAACACCAGGGCAGCAAGGTAGGCTGGGTAGATTCTCAGCAAACGTCTTTTAAAATATTCTTTCAGCGGTAGCTCCTGTTTGATTTTTAAATATTTGATATTAGATAAGTGGATACAATAGCCGCTGACCAGAAAAAATAATGGTACGGCATAGGTGGCACCAAAATTATCTGTGTTAATTAGCCAGTTCAAATGGGTGTAAGCTGCAAGTATCTTTCCAATATGCTGGTGATAATAAAATACCCCCAGGGCAGCCAGGGCTCTCATTATATCAATTGAAATCAGGGAATTTGATTTGTTCATATTTTAGCCAGCGTATCGGCCAGTATATCTTCAGAGAGGATAATATCGCCCCATTTTGCGCCCTGGGGTTTGGTACCTAAAATATACCAATAGTTTAAATTCAAAATACCTGCCAGCGTGTAAAAGCAGTCGGTTCTAAAATAATCTGGCGAAAATAATTCGATCACTGTACAATTTTGGGGCGCGAACAATAAATTGGTTAGCGCAGCACCATGGGCACTTACTACGATACTTGTTTCGCTCAATAAAGCAGCCTGTTCTAAAATAGATAACTTATCCGGTTCAATAATTTCGAAACCTTGTGATGATAGATAGATGATCAGGGCGTCTTCATTCAATATCCTTCGCTCAACTATATTGCCGCGTTTCAAATATATTTTTCGACTACCGGCTAATACCTTATTAACGGGACTTAGCTTTTCTCGTACATAATTTACAGCCCATGCCGGTGCCCGTCCTTCGCTTCCCGGAAGCGATGCCACAAACAGATTTTCAAAATGAAGTTTCTCAGAATCAGGCAACCGAACCAGTTTTTTTGCAGGTATGCCAAATGCTGGCAATACATCCAAAAATTTTTGAGGGACCGAAGATGCTACATAGAAATAATCGATCTGCTCAAAAACGCTTTGGTAGAGCTTTATCCTGGGTAATACGTCCGACATCCAGTGATAATAATTCTGGCTTTCGGGTGAAATGAGTACCGCGCCGGTGCCTTCTACTTTAGTGAAATTTAGAGAAAAGGTATAAAATGGATGTTTGCGAAAATATTGCTGTAAGGACGAGATATTAAAATCGTGTGTGAATTCCTGAAAGCATCCATGAAAGCTTGATAAAATGATACCCTTATGCCGAAAAAGAAAGCAGTTCCTGATCATATGCAGGTAGCTATCAGTGGTTTTGTACGACATGTTAGGATCAAATGCCTGTTTATTGGGTGCTTGCAGAGTTTTAGGAAGCGGATGAATATGGCTTTCACTCTTTTCTGCCAGCTCGTACCAGGAACTCCTTGCTGAACGATAATTGTTTGCCCTGCTGTTTTGCGTGTCGATCCATTCCCTGCATGAATAGATCAAACGAGAAGGGAAGGCAAACGGGATCTGTTTGGCCAGAAAACGTAAACTCTTAGAAGAAAATATTTTCATTGGTCTCAAATCCTTTTACCCCTGGATGTATAGCGATGATATTCTGGTATTTAAATATTTCGTGGTTAGTAGTATAGGCATGCATATTGATAAGGCCCTGTGAGCTTATCCTGAAAAAGCGATAACCACTCAATAGTTTGTAAAAATCCTTTATGAATGTTCTGGAACTGATATTAAAATCATTGAATTCGAACTGGATCATACGTATACCATTACTTGCTATCATATTTGATGCGCCTTCTAAAACACTTAATTCTGCACCTTCCACATCAATCTTCATAAAGTCAATATTATCAATGTGGTTTTCACGGCAAATGGTATCGGTTTTTTTTACCTCGATACTGGTTTGTTTCAATTCATTCACCGCATAAAACTCCTTCAAGCCATCAGCAAATACTGTACTGATCTGGCTGTTTGGATTGGTCGAATCATTGTAAATATCAATCAGACAATCTTCCCGATAGAGCCCCAATTTAAAAAGGTGTACATTTTTACTATTGGATAATGCCTTTTGGGCTGTATCAAAAGTAGCAGGAACGGGTTCAAATGCATATATAGCTGCGCTTGGAAATATTTCTTTCAGTAGTAAACTGTAGGTACCGTCATTTGCGCCAACATCGAATATAGTTTGTATCTGAAGATTTTTTTTAGCCAGCAATTGCAGCACTTTCTTTTCACCTGTATGGTCAAAATCATTGTATCCCGCAATTCCCAATTGTATATGGGCATGGCTCAGCAGGTCAATATTCAGCTTTTTTGCAAGATATATTAGTGATCGCTCAATAATTTTTAATGCCATATCAGCTTGTTGTATTTATATGGTTTTTTTTACGCTTGTTTTTATAATAGGAAAGAAGTTTCACAAAACGCCAGCCGAATAAAATTCTGAGCCATTTTTGTACACCCTCCTGGTAAGGTTCCCAGGTATTGCCGCCCAGTTGATCGATAAATTGCTGCATCTCTTTACATAGTTTGCCCTCAGCTGGGTATAGGTCATTCAATAAGTGCATTACCTGGTTAGCAAGTAAAGCATTCATGCCATTGTCAATTCCAATATGCTGGTATTTTAGCTTGATAGCATCAAGTGCACTGCGGAATGCCTTATATGATTTTTGTGAGCTTAAACTATTTTGATGTTCGTGTCTGCGATAATAACCAATAGCTTCGGGTACAAATTTAACCTGCTCAGCCTTTAAAACTACCCGGCAAAAAAACTCACCGTCATCGTCAACGCTCAGGTTTTCATTCCAAATGCCGGCTTCGGCTATCAGCCTTCGGGGCGTTAACCATGCATGTAAAGCAACCATTCCTCCTTCAGCTTTTTTATCTTTTCCTCCATATAGATCGAATAACAGATCATAACCATTCTGAT